>DATDWK010000088.1:0-5911 GCA_035289685.1 Candidatus Dojkabacteria bacterium | reverse complement strand
CACTGCAAATACCTAACCAGTATTTTACCAGCGCCCGAACTGATAATTATTATATTAACCTGCTGCCAACCGGAGATTATCAAAATGTGCCGGAACTGCAGCAGGCAAAATTTATAAAGAGTTCTGTATTTAAAAGAATACCCTCTGCAGAATTTACTATTTCTCAGGATCCCCAAGACCTCGGAGTGTATTCAGAAATCAGGAAAACTAAATACCTTAACGGAGTTGCCGACCTGGTGGTACAAGGTAATCTGACCAATCCTAAAGAAGATCTTCTTAGTTTCTCATACCATGACTATCAATATGATAAAAAGGGGATTTACAAAGCGCTTACTGTTGAGGAAGCTTATAACAATATTCAATTGAACCAGGGAATTTTATACTGGTTACAGCTAAAAGACACAGACGTATTTCTGACATACCAGGAATTAAATGTCATAGAATTTAGAGTAGATGTCACCAAAACCAGAATTATTTATATCGAACCGGATGAATGGTTAGAAGATCAGGAATGGACACATTTCCTGTTACCATTTTACATGTTTGAAGGAACAGCAGCTTTGGCTGACGGCAGGGAAGCTGATTTTGCCTTTCTAACAGAGGCTTTACCCCAATCAGACTACAAATAAGTTCCTTGGAAATTTGATAATCGGGTGATTAAGTCGAATAATGTCGGCAAATGTCCGACAAAAAAAATTAATGATTTTTGATCAAAAATAACGGGAACGCATATAAATTAGATATTTTCACTTGAAATTACCATACATTAGTAATAAATTGTTAATCAAAATCCTCTAAAAATAAAAATCTCCCTAAAATGCCCCAGGAATTGAAGTCCGCTAGTAAATCATATTAGGATAAAAATCTTTTTAACTTTGAAATTTAAGGGGTTTAGTAGAGAAAAACTATGGTGTATCATTTACTTTAGTAAAAATAACGACTTTTATATTCCACATAGATTTTGACTATTTAAAATATACCGAAAATAATACGAATATCAGATTCCAACTCTAATCATAACATAAGATACACGGAATTCAATATAAGTTCGTGTCGAAAAACGTAAAATATATAGATTAATATAAATATGTGTATAAATTTTAAAGGCCTGATTTAACTAGTATTCTGTAATATATGTTCAAAAATACTGAACAAAATATTTTAATCTACTATCTTATAATAGATAAAAAGACTAGTATTTATGTATAAATTTTCAATGTAAATGTTATATTAGTTTTACATCCCATTTCGTCGATAAATATCATAAAACTATAAAAATTCCAGTCATATTTTTAAATTATATATACAACTATACATTATATATAACTAAAGGTTTTTACTTTATTATTATTAAAAACAAGGAATTTATTATTTTTATCTTTTCTTTTATCACCATTATATATCTTTATTTATATAGTTTATTTCCTATAGTAAATTCTCTATTGTTAATAATTTAAGTATCTTTTCTCTAGTATTTGTTTAAATTCATTTTCCAGTTATAATTATTCACTATAAATTATATGCAATTAAAAAGAAAACTATGATTACTTCTGACGAAATTAGAAAACAGTTCCTCAATTTTTGGACTTCCAAACCGAGGAATTCCAAATTAACTCCTAATGTTTCCCTGGTTCCCAATGTTGATTCAACACTGTTATTTGTAAATTCCGGAATGTTTCCCCTGGCTCCTTATTTAAGCGGACAACCGCACCCCTTGGGTAAAAGACTTTGCAATATCCAGCGCTGTCTGCGCACTAACTATGATGAGATGATTGAGGTAGGCGACAACCGTCATACACTGATGTTTGAAATGCTCGGCAACTGGTCAATCGGTGATTTTACCAAAAAAGAGCAAATCCCCTGGACTCTGGAACTGCACGTTAAAGTATTTAAATTGGATCCTTCCAGGATTTATGTTTCGGTCTGGGCTGGGGACGAATTGGTTGCTGCTGATAATGAAGCCATCGAACTTTGGAAAAAAGCCTTTGCCGAATATGGTGTTGCTGCGGAATTCACTACAGATATCACCAGAATTCCCGAAACCCTGGCACAGGGAAAAAACCATAATTACAGAATTTTTCCGTTCGGCCGCAAAAAGAACTGGTGGCAGAGAGGATCAGCACCCGGAGAATTGGGCGGACCGACAACGGAAATGTTTTACGACCTGGGTGTCCGGGAAAGAGAACAGGAAACTTATCACATTAACGATGACTCTGGACGCTTTATTGAAATAGGCAATAATGTTTTTATGGAATACCAGCTGGACAAAGATATGCAATGGCAGTCTTTGCCGCAGAAGAATATCGATTATGGCGGCGGTTTTGAGCGGCTGGTGATGTGTATCCAGGAAAAACTGGATATTTTTGAAAGCGATCTTTATGAACCAATAATAAAGAAAATAAGCGAACTTTCAGGAAAACCATATAAAAATGACGGGATTCAGAACAATTTTACCAGTTACTTCAGGATTCTCGCCGACCATGCCCGTGCAGCTACTTTTATTCTGGCCGATGGAGTAACTCCTTCAAATAAAGACCAGGGATATATATTACGCCGTTTTATCAGAAGGATGGTACGCTTTGCCGCTAAACTGAGCATTGAAAAAGATTTCACTGCTGAGTTGGCAAAAAGTGTGGTAAACAGAATGTCGCAGGCATATCCGCATCTGAAAGAGCAGCAGGAAACAATACTGGACCAGATAAGTAGAGAAGAAGCAGTTTTCCGGAAAACTTTGGCACGCGGACTTAAAGAAATAGCCAAAATTAAGAAAAAACAGGGCACTATTGACGGCCAGACAGCCTTTTATATCTATGAAACCTACGGTTTTCCCATAGAGCTGACCCTGGATGAATTTACCTTAAATGAGGCTCAAGCTGAGAACCTCCTGAGCGATTTCCAGGCGGCTGAAAAACAGCACCGCGCCAAATCAAAGCTGGGTGAAGCAAAAAAGTTCAGCGGAGGCTTGGCAGACCACTCTCAGCAAGTGGTGAAATTGCATACAGCCCACCATTTATTATTAAAAGCATTACAAACAGTATTGGGCAATGATGTTAAACAAAGAGGCAGCAATATTACCGCAGACAGGCTGCGCCTGGATTTTAAATATTCCGAAAAACTAAGCCAGGAGCAACTTGAAAAAGTGACAGCCTTAGTGAATCAAAAAATTTCCGAAGATTTAAAGGTCGAGCGCCGGGAAATGCCCAGAGCGGAAGCAGAAAAGATCGGTGCGGAAATGGAATTCGGACAAAAGTATCCGCAAAGGGTGAGCGTCTATTTTATCTGGGAAAAAGACGGTAAAACTTCATTCAGTAAAGAATTCTGCGGAGGTCCACATGTAGCTGCAACAGGTGAACTTGCAGAAAACAATAAGAAATTTAAAATTCTCAAGCAGGAAAACATTGGCGGAGGATTACGACGCATTAAAGCAAATCTTGAATGACAAATTTTCAGTCCCTTTGCTACCCTGGAACATGGTAAAATTTATAAATATTTAAAACACTTTGGCAAATAAATGGATTTAACACCCTTAAAAACCAGGTTTAATGACGCCGGCATTGTCTTTAAAGAAAACCTCCCTCTGGCTCCGCTAACTTCATTTAAAATCGGAGGACCTGCTGACCTTTATGCTGAAATTTCCGACACGCAACAACTGAAAACAGCTTTTACAGCAGCCAGAGAACTGCAGGTTCCCTTCACTGTACTGGGGTGGGGCAGTAATGTGCTGATCTCAGATAAAGGTATACGAGGTATAGTACTGCGTTTGAAAACAAACAGCATTAAAATACTTAATAATTCGGGTGAAACACAAGTTTCACAGGGAGAAACTGAAAAAGAGACCGTGGAAGCAAGGCTTATCCAAGCTGAACCAGACAAATATTACAGTTTTAACGACCTGAATTATGAGGAATCAGATAAACCCCGTATTCAGGTTGAAATTGACGCGGGCGTAGCTTTGCAGTATGCCATCAACTTTCTGATAGAGCAGGGGATTACCGGTTTACAATGGTTTTCAGGAATACCGGGAACTATCGGCGGAGCTATTTATAATAATATTCATGGAGGTTTGCATTTCATTTTTGAATTCCTGGACAGCATCGAAATACTTACACCAGAAGGAGAGCTAACCTGGATTCCTGCACAATCGATCAAACACGCTTACGATTATTCCGGCTTTCAGGACAACAAAAACATTATTATTAAAGGTAAATTCAACCTGTTTCTTGGTGACAGGCAAAAAGCCAAAGCAACTTCAATTGCCTGGGCAATCAGAAAAAAACTTCAGCCCAGAAACAGTGCCGGATGCGCCTTTCAAAATATCACTCCAGAACAGAGCAGGGAGTTGAACTTCAAATCAAACGGTTATGGCTATATTATTGATAAAATCCTTAAATTAAAAGGGACACAAATTGGAGGTGCACGCATTTCAGAAAAACACGCCGCGTTTATTGAAAACACCGGAAATGCCACTGCAGCAGATGTTCTTGCCCTCATCCGCCTGGTGAATGAAAAATCACTGGAAAAAATCAGGATAAAACCAAAACTAGAGATCTTTCTTTTGGGTTTCTCCCCGGAAGAGATAAAAGATCTGACTTAAACCGGTCCGCAGGTTTTATAACCCTTCAGGCGCGGAATTTATTGGTCTAAAACTTCAAAACAAACAGAAAATTATCAGAATTCCAGATTTATTGACAAAATTAATAAAAAAAGTTATAAAACCGTATTTTCTCTAAACTTATAGTAAATAAGTATTAAAAATGTTATCACCTTATAGTAAAAGTATCTTAATTAATTATATTTGCGGGATTTATTATGTATTTTTTGTATGGACATTGTCAGACAAATTTGCTATATTACCTATATCATGAGAATCAGGAAAACCTCCAAGCTTGCTATCAGGCTGGAACCAAGAGAAAAGGACCTTTTAAACTATTTTGCTACACGATTGGGTATGTCACCGTCCGTGCTGGTTCGCAACCAGATAAAATCGCTGCTTAGAGACCTGGAAGAGGCGGTAGAGAATAAATATTATGTAAATATCGCAAAAATATCCGCAATATCAGGTCCGGAATATTCCCAAGAAGATATCGAAAGCCTATTTGAAATCTCTCAAAAATGAACATCATTTACACTACCAAGGCTAAAGACGATTTAACTCATATCGACTGGCGTATCAGGGAAAAAATCATTAACGAACTCGGTAGAAATGGTTACAGGAAAAATTACGCCATCAGGCTACCCGGCGGTGAATATTACCGGCTCGATCTAGAAAACCACATTGTCATTGGCCAATATAAACAGGATAATTTCAATGTTCTGACGGTACTAAAAAAACAAAAGATAAAATTGCCCCATTCTTGAAGTTTACAATTAAAATCGTCTATACTTTTATTAAGGCCATTTTTTAATCTATAATAACCGCATAAAGAAGGTCTGAATCAGCAATTCCTATGCAGCAAATCAAAATATTACCCCAGGAAATTATTAATAAAATAGCTGCAGGTGAAGTAGTAGAAAGACCTGCTTCTGTTGTAAAGGAGTTGCTGGAAAACTCAATAGACGCCGGAGCTACAGAAATAAAAGTAAAAATAGAGAAAGGCGGCAACCAGCTAATTGAAGTCAGCGATAACGCTTCCGGTATGGACAAAGCAAACGCCGAACTTTCCCTGAGACAGCACGCGACTTCCAAGATTAAAACAGACAATGATCTTTATAGGATAAGCACCATGGGTTTCCGTGGAGAAGCCCTGGCAAGTATAGCCAGTGTTTCAGATCTTTCTTTATTTACGTCAGACGGGGCTTCCCAGCCTGTAATGGTGAAATTGGCAAAAGACATAATAGTCAGCGAAAGCGCACCCTCAAGAAAACAAGGCACCACAGTTACAGTACGCAATATATTTTTCAAAATCCCCGC
>DATDWK010000087.1:0-2218 GCA_035289685.1 Candidatus Dojkabacteria bacterium | reverse complement strand
GAAAATCAATTTTTTCCACCAGAAGGCATTGTCGTTTATATTTACCGATTCCTGGTAATCCTCTATATTTTCTATTTTAGGTTGCGGCTCCGGACGGTTGATATAGTAAAGTGATTCGTCGGGTTCAGCCAGATTCAAAATTTCTCGTGCGTAGATACGCTTAAAATCCAAAGATTGATAATATTTTTCCAACTGGGAGAGTTCCTCTGATTCGGCCAGTAATTTATCAAGCTTCTCCTGCTCCTCATCAATACGTCGCAAATTATTAATGCCGTTATTGTAAGCGGTAAATACGTTATACCCCAAAGCCAAAATTACCATCCCAATAATCAACGTCCCCAGTAAATCATACCAGTCAATATTTATGCGTAACAGACGCTGTTCCAAAAAGACCCGGACTCTTTTAAAACGATAACTGATTTTCCTTAAGAACATTTTTATTTATATATATATCTAATGGCCTCTAGTTTGACACGCTCAAATTACGGTGCTAAAATTCAATCGATTATTCAACCACTTCCCTTAATATAATATAATGGAAAACATGGATATAAAGCAAATTACCAAAGAATTCATCGATCACCTGGCAGGCAAAGGCCGCTCTGATTCTACTCTGATAGCCTATAAAAAAGATATTGAACAGTTGCTTCAATACGTAACCAATAACCAGAAAGTCAAGAAATATAGGGATATTACAACCGAAATGCTGCAATCATATATTGACAAGCTGACCAACAGCGGTGAATTCACCTTAAAAACTATCTCGCGAAAAATCAACAGCCTGAAAACATTTTTTAAATATCTGCATAATGCTGGTGTTATTAACAGCAACCCCGGCGGACCAATCAAGCACCCGAAATTCCAGATGCAGCTGCCAAGAGTGCTCTCCTCTCTTGAGTACCGGGCCCTTAGAGATACCGCCCGCGGCAACTCCAGGCTTTATACCATGGTAGAGCTGCTGCTGCAGACAGGGATGCGCATCGGAGAGTTATCAAGGCTGAAAAGGGGTGATGTCATCACCAGAAAAAACCATGTTTACCTGCACATTGAAAGATTCTCCAGCAACCCGGCTAGAACCATCGAACTGAATGAATTTGCCAATGACGCATTACAAAAATATTTAAGCAAGCTTGGTGAAGGAACACCCGGTAGCTTTCTGTTTTTTACCAAAAACGGCAATCCTGTACTGATCCGCAATATCCGCACCGCGATCAACCGTGCCTTCAATAAAGCCGGGATCTCCAAAGCTACTGTCAATGACATCCGCAACACTTTCATTGTGTACCAGCTGCAAAATGGCGTAAGATTGGAAAAAGTAGCTGAATTTGTGGGACACCGCAAACCCACGACTACGGAAAAATATTTGCAGATGGTTGGGGAAAAAAATAAAAAAGAAAGTACTAAGATATTACCGTTGTAATTTATTATAATGAGAATATTATCAGGAGCACCCTGCGAACAATGTCCTGGAGCAAGAGATAATAAAAATATTTGTAATCTTGCCTTTGCACAAATGTCTGTTCGAAACGGTTTTTGGGCAAGATACAGATGGCCGATTGACTTTCAAAACCAAGCAAATTCAACAGGAGGGACAGTCTCAATTGAAAATAGAACTTATACTATTCCTTGCCCAAAAAATAATGGAATACTAGTTATACAGGTTAACGAAGTTTAATACCCTTTCCTTTTACTAAATCACCCCTGATGTTATAATTTAGCCCAAGGCCAGATCCTTCATCCCTTGTGTGAGGGGTGATGAACGGAAACCTGCACGGTTAGATTGTGCTTTGCTTTGCTAAATCAATCTAGAAGCAAGAACCTTGTCAGGGCCAGTAGCTCAGGTGGTTAGAGCACCGTTCTTATAAAGCGGGGGTCGGTGGTTCGAGTCCACCCTGGCCCATTTTAAAATAAATTTCAACCCTTGCAAACTCATATGTCGAAAATAAAAAAACAGATAAGATTTGGGCAGCAGATACCGTTTCCTTAATTTTAAAGGCATATCACTTTTCTTCGGAACTTTTTAAATAAGCCTGCATTTTAGCAGTTTTTGTTTTCCTGCTTCTCTGTTATTTGATCTTAAAACTGATAAAATAAAATACCCGGACTCTAGTCCTGGGGTATTTTGTTGCAGAAGTATGAATACTTTAATCTATATCCGCTTCACCCCGTGTCTAAAGCCACGGGTTTGCGCGGAATCGCAATAATCCCATGGAACTTA
>DATDWK010000086.1:0-2819 GCA_035289685.1 Candidatus Dojkabacteria bacterium | reverse complement strand
TGAAATCGGAGATCTGGCAAACAGCTTAATGGTCCGGGGCATCGAGTATTTAAAATCCCCCAATGCCGTAGGTAATTTACCAGCAGGCACCGGTGATATTGTCGTTTTTAAAATAGATACAGGTGGCTCAAATCAAGTAGGTAACCCTTTGGCCGTATTTTTACCCGTAAGTGTTCCGGGAGCAGATACTGATAGGATAAATGTCGACGATTGCACCTCAAGTTCCATATTTAAAATTAATTTTGCCGCAAATATAAATCCTTATTTAATGTGTAATCAGATTATAGTGAAAAAAACTTCCAGTAAAGATTACCTGATTCAATCGGTTGTTGTCTTTCAGTTATCCAGGGGGTTTGAACAGAATGAACTGATCGGATTCCGTCCCCGCTTGGAACTATAAAGTTATAAAAAAAAGCATGCTGAACTTTAGAAAAAAATTAATAAAAAAGATAAAGGGTTATTCTTTAGTAGAAGTTTTAGTAACCCTGACGATTTTTGCCATCCTAACAGTTATGCTGATGAATACTATTTTCCTGAATATCCGTATCAGTAGGACCATCTCTAACCGCACCCGCATGAGAAGCGACCTCAATGAGCTAACAAGTTTAATTGAAAGGGATATCCGCAATGCATCGAATATTGAAGAATGCCAATCAGATTACTTAGTTAATCTGATACCCGTTCCCTATTGTAAAATGAGCATACCCAACAGTGCTCTTGGAAACAGTATTTTTGACTGGTCATATAATTGTTTTGGAACTAATCAGGGCGGCAGTGAATATTTTGATCATTCTGTTTGTAAAAGAGATGCAACTGGAAAAACTGTTTATTTTTCTTCAAAAATATTGCAAATTGATTCCGTGAGTTTTGAAAAAATTGTTGATAATCTTGTCGAAACCAACAAAGTGACGATTATTGTCACTATTGTTGCCAGTGCCAGAAATACCAGCTGGAATATTAATAACCAGGTCAGGCAGATAATTATCTCTACACGCAATTACCGGGTAAATCTGGTAAATTAGTTTATCTTGTCGTAGGTTAAATCTCAAACTCTCTATTTATTTACAGCGCTTTCTGTGCGCAATACATAATCCAGTATTCCTAGCGGAGAAGAAACCAAAGGATAATTAAGTTCCAGAACAGTTACTGGTGAATTGGGATTTGCTTCGGAATTTGTGGTACCTGTAATGCTTCTAAATTGATCAGGGAAGCCAAAGTCTCCTTGTAAAGTAATATCTGTATTACCGAATAAAGGTTTTAAGCGCAAACTTACAGGTATGTATGTTCCTGCTCCGGCACAGCTCTGGAGCATAGCATTAACATTCATTTGAAATGTCCGGTTTGCAGGAGCAGGATTAATTATCCCGTAACAGTGGGTATCATTTGCAAAAAGACCTTTATAGTCGTTAACTTCTTTTACTACCTTGTATTCACCTGCGGGACTTGTTTTATAATCAAGTGCCACAACTAACGAAATATCATTGGTAAAAGTGATAGTGACATTTCCTAAATATCCGGAAGTGCCGTCTGCATCGAGTAACAGATTAATAGCCAGATTTTTGTCCTGCTTGACTTCGAATGCATCCAAGTTGCCGGTATCCTGGATTTGAATATTTAAATTGGCTGTGTCTAAAGTGCCTGTTTCCAGTTCATCTCCGGATTCAGTAAAATTACATTCCAGAAGCTTATTCGAAGCATCTGTAAAACCGCACGATTCCGAACCAGCAAGTAATGAGGTTAGTTGCGTATCGTCTTCGTCTAGGGGTTCGGTGCCGATGGCGCCCTGGACCTGGAGCATTTTTTTCTCTGTTACAGAGTAATATTGCTGGTATTGTTTGTTCTGCACTTTTTCAGTAATGTCCCTGCGCGTATTGCTGACTATAACTATTACGAAAATGCTGAGAATTGAGAGTACCAATAAAACAACTACCATGATTTGTCCTGATTTTTTAGAAAAGTGAAAAAGTTTGTTTTGCATGGGTTTTTGTTAAAAAATTAAGGATTATTTAAAGTTTCTAAAAACAGCTTTTCCTGTAAGGTAAAGTCAATAGGTTCATCAAGCAGTTTTCCGAAAAGTACAATATACCGGGAATCAAAAACAAATAATTCTGCCGGAGAAAGTGATGTTCTTAAGCTGACATTTCTGTTAAAGGCATTTGTCCTGGTAATCAATCCACCTTTGATTATCAGACCTTCGGTGTCTTGAAGATTTGCATCTTTGAAATCCTGAAAGCTATCTGTAATTAAAAAGGCGTTGACTATGTCATAGGAAATATTTCCTCCTGTACCATCCCTTGGGGTTACTCCGCCGTTGTTAATTATTGTAGAATTATTTGTAATAAAAATGCATCCGGAACTGCTATCCCCTATAAATAAATCCGGTGTAATTTGCATAGAATCACTTACTAAAAAGACAAATTTTTTGTCGCACCTGTGATAACGCCCAATTTGCAGAATTCCCTGGATATCAATTACATAAAAGCCATTATTGTCGGTGTCTGTAAAGGCAGTGCTTAAATTTATTGGGGATGTAGCAACAGCTCCCTGGGCTGCAATATTAGGATTAAGATCTGCGGCATTGATAGTCTGGTCAATAAAATTGCCATTGATCAATTTATTTCTCAATCTTATATACCAGCCCTGTCCGTTGTCAATAGAATCATTGGTATCGTTATATGTTGTGTTATTAAAATATTTTTTGGGCACACCCCCTGGAGCCCCACCTAAGTAGCTTGCTCCGGAGCAGTTATTACAGGTGGTGGTAATCTCTGCAGCTTGAATATAGTTATAAGTCGCAAAATAGGGAATTCTGCCGTGCA
>DATDWK010000085.1:0-2882 GCA_035289685.1 Candidatus Dojkabacteria bacterium | reverse complement strand
CTACTACCAGGGTTTCTTCAGCTTTTAATTTTTCCGGAACCACATGGTCAAAATGTACTGATTCAATTTGCGGATAAATTTTTTGAATCACTGATGCTTCATGGTCTGTATCCAGGGCTTCGTAGATCGTTACAAGCTGCTGATACATTTTTGGATAAAATTTATGATAATTTTTTAACAAGAAATCAGTGGTGGAAACAAAGTAACCGGCATTCCAGATATGGGTTTTGTCTGCAAACCATTTTTTTGCCAGTTTCAGGGGTGGACGGTAGGTCCAGCTTTTCCTTTGATAAATGGTAAACTTCCCTTTTTGGGAAACTTTTTTACCAAGTTCAATCCAGCCAAGATTTTCATTGGGAAAAGTGGGTTTTTCCCCGATAATTATCAATTTATCAGGATCTTCTGCAATGTATTCCTCTGCAGTTTTTAAACCTTCCCTGAAGTTTATATAATTACCAATATAGCCATCAGACCATGATATTAAAACAGGGTCCTTTTCGTCGTCGAATTTCTTGATTTTCATTAAGACTAAGCCAATTGCCGGTCCCACATCTCTAATTGCCGGTTCTGCCACAATATTGGTTAAAGGCAATTGTGGGTACAGTTTATTAACTAGACCTATAAGGCTGTCATTTACAGCAACATAAATATTATTAGTTCCCACTATTTTATTGAGGTTTTGGAAATGTCTGTCAAAAGTAGATTTATTATCAATAAGAGGCATAAATTGCTTGGGATAGGAGTTTCTGCTTAAAGGCCAGAATCTGGTGCCTGCACCTCCAGCGAGTAAAATTGCTTTCATTTCAAAAATATAAATTTGAAAAATTAAATAAGTTTTTTGGCGATTAAATAATTGCTGGCTTCTAAAACACCCTTGCCGCAGGCTTGCTTAGTAACCAAACCTTGATTTTTTCTTTTCAGAACCAGTTTTTTTATTTCGTCTTTCCCGTTGGCTAAAGTAATTGCGAATCCTGCAGCAGCCAGCATTTCCAGGTCATTGTAGCTGTCACCTACTGCAATTATATCTTCTAAATCCAGATTTGACCATGCGCAAAGATGTTTTAATCCCGTAGCTTTATTGATTCCCTGCTGGATAACATCAACAGAATCCGGATTTTCAACAATATACAGATTGAGCTTATTAATTTTGACAATTTCAGCCATTACTTTGGCAAGTCTGGGCACATCTGCAGTGTTTTGGGGAAATAAACAAAAAAGGCTTTGTTTCGGTTCTTCCCATACGGTCAATCCCGAAAAATTCAGGAAACCCTGATTTTTTGAGTAAAGATTGTAAAAAATGCTGCGCAGTAATTTGACGTCATTAAGAAATTTATCTTCAACCAGGGTTTTTTTGGTATGCGGATCATATATTACTCCGCCGTTTTCTGCAACTATCATAGTATCTTGATCCAGCAGACCAGACCAGACCAGACCGCCCTGGATATACCAGGCGTGTTTTCCAGAAGCATAGCCTACCTGGATACCGGATTTTTTCAATAGTCTGATTGCCTGCTTGCTTTCAGGCAGGATATTACCGCCGTGCTCGTTAAGCACACCGTCAATGTCAAAAACAATCAGTTTATATTTTTTATTCTGATTATTTTTCAATTCTTACTCCCTGGTCTAATTTAACATTAAAAATATAATCTGCTTTAGGTTCTAAAACTTCATTAAGCTTTTTTTGGTGTGATTGGTCTTTTGCAAAAATAGCCATGCCGCCTCTGCCTGCTCCGCAGGTTTTAACTGCCAAAGCTCCATGTTCTTCTGCCAGCTTCCAGATTTCTTTATTGTATTTGGACTGCCAGCCCCAGGAATCCAGAATTTCATTATTCTGATTGATAATTTTATATAGCTTTGCCAGATCTCCTTCAATGACTGCCTTTTTAGCTTCTTGGCTAATACGGGCTTTGGTCAGCATATCATTGACAATTTTAGAATCTCCTGCCAGATAGCGCTCACTTATGGAACTGTTGGTTTCATTGGAGCTGGTTCTTTCAATCGGCGGAACTACAATAATAATATGGAAATCAGGGTTATAAGAGCTTAAATCTTCAACAACTGTGTAAGGTTCCTGGTCAATGGGTTTTGAATAATGCCCTTTTTGGCAGCCTTTATCGGTATAATCCTGGAAAGTCAGGCCGCCGAAAGCTGCAGTATATTGATCCTGGTAACCCTGTACTGTTTGCAGTTTGAGAGTTTCTGCCCTTTGGGCAAGCTCGGCTATGTAATAGAAGCTCCAGTTTTTATGATAAAGCTGGTTTAAAGCAAAAAGCGTAGCCACTGTAAGCGGGGCAGAGCCTCCGAGACCTGAACCTCTAGGGATATCTGTACGGTAGGTAACTTTAAATCCTTTAAGGCCGGAAAGTTCAATTACAGCTTTAAACAGATCCAAATTAGTGCCATATTTGGGTTCAGTATATTTTTCGGAAATGTTTCCTATTTTAATTTCAATTCTGTTTTTGTCCTGGAGTTGGCTAATTGAGGCATATGCGCGCAAATTAATGGCCATGGTTAAGGCACGCAGGCCGCACCAGTCAGTTGGTCCTCCGGAAAGGTCGATTCTTGCAGGCGCTGATGCAGTTATTGAATTGCTCATTTAATATAATTTTTAATGTTAATAATCGCTGAAGTCGTGAATATTTAGATCCACTGGAATTATGGCCACCTCATCCCTGGGAATTTTTTCGTAAATACCTTTGTCTATTGAGATTTTTGGTAAATTAGCAAAGACGGTGCTGCTGATTTGCTGTTCCAGGCTGGTTCCGATTGCTTCTTTTATTAGTTGGAGTCCTTTGTAAAGGTCGGGCAGAAGGTGCTGATATTTTTTCAACAAAGTATTAACGCCGCATACCAGATAGCCGGTATTCCATAAATATCTCCAG
>DATDWK010000084.1:0-9333 GCA_035289685.1 Candidatus Dojkabacteria bacterium | reverse complement strand
CGTTGACTTGACTTATAATGCCATTACAGATAACAGAAGTCCGGCATTTATTAATAGCCGTACCATTTCGGGAGATCCGGCTATAGTTACTGAAAAAGCCCTGGCTTATGTGACCTGTCTGCAGCAGAGCGGTATTTTTGCCACCTTAAAACATTTCCCGGGACACGGCGCAACAACAGAAGATTCGCATTTCAAACTGCCGATAATTAATAAAGACAAAGAGGACTGGTTAAAAAGTGACGCCCAACCGTACCTGGAAATACAGGAGGCAAGGCTGATTATGGTCGGCCACCTGCTTTTCAGTGAGCTTGATAATGATAATCCGGCGACGCAGTCTCCTGAAATTATCACTGCTATCCTGCGCAATGAAATGAATTACCAGGGTGTTATTATCACTGACGATTTAAAACAGCTGCTTAATTCAACAAACGTTCCTTTACGGGAAGCTCTGAAAAAAGCTGTCAACAGCGGTATCGACATTGTGCTTTACATTACCACCAAAGAAAACGGCCAGGAGGCAGTCAGGCAACTGGCGTCACTGATTGAATCGCAGGAAATCCCCAGGGAAAAAGTTAACCAGGCCATTGTCCGGATCTTAAAACTAAAGATGCTGATCAATTCGCAATTCTAATTTCAAGCTTTAACTTCTTTTTTTGGTAACCTCATTGCCGATAATCATGGCATCACGCAGCTGCTCTGCCAGATCTTTCATGGCTCCCGGACCATGGGGAATCAGAATGGTGTTAGTTCTGGAAGTCATGCCGATTTCCTTGATGGTATCGAAATACTGGGTCAACAGCACCAGATTCATAACGTCTTGGGCGCTGGAACCGTGAATACTTTTTTGAAATTCGTCAACAGATTCGCGTAAACCCTCGATAATTGCTTTTCTTTGATCTGCAATACCCTTGCCCTGCAACGCCTTTGACTGTGCCTCCGCCTCTGCGATTTTGACACGTAAAATCTTATCGGCCTCTCCTTTTTCCACTGCCGCCATTCTCAACCTCTGGGCAGAGTTGATTTCATTCATGGCTTCTTTTACCTTGATATCGGGCTCAATATCTGTTACCAGGGCATTGACAATTTGAAAACCGAAACTGGTCATAGTCTCGTTCAGTTCTGTCTTTACTGCCTTGGCAATTTCATCTTTTTTTTCAAAAAGCTCATCCAGAATGATTGTAGGGACCTGTGAGCGCACTACGTCAAAGATAAATGATTTGATCTGAATCGAGGGATCATTTAACTTGTAAAAAGCATCGTAAACCTTTTGCTCAAGGACAAAATACTGCACAGCCACAGTCACATACACAAACACGTTGTCTTTGGTTTTGGTTTCCACGCGCACATCCAGCTGCTGCACCCTTAAAGTAACTCTGCCAGCGATCTTTTCTATAAAGGGGGCCTTGGTATGAAAACCCGGGCCTGCCAGTCTGATAAATTTGCCGAAGCGTTCAATTACTGCTATTGTCTGCTGTTCCACAGTAAAAAATACGCTGCCGACAAAAGCCAGAAAAACAATTAAGGCAAAAAATCCCAGGCAGAGAAAAATAAGAACTGTATCCATGAAGATAAAAAAATTAATTAGATTATTTACAGCCTGATTATCCCATATTAATATCTAATCTGCAATTCATTGCTGTAAATTCTGTATTTGATAGGGTATACTTGGTTTTAATAAATCAAAAAACTTAAATAACCATAATGAAAATTATCAAGCCGCCTTCCAAACAGCCTCTACCAAAGGATGCCCGGCGGGTTTTTAAAGGAGTTATCTTTGACGTTTACCAGTGGCAGCAGATACAGTTCGATGGCTCTCTGGCAACCTTTGAAAAGCTGGTGCGCCCGGATACGGTTATGGTGCTGCCGGTTACTCCGGAAAAAAAGATAGTTCTAGCCCTGCAGGAACAGCCAGGAAAAAAGCCAGTTATCAGTGCTTTTGGGGGTAGGGTTGATCCTGGCGAGGATATTTTAGCTGCTGCAAAAAGGGAGTTATTGGAAGAAAGCGGATTTACAGCAAAAGAGTTGGTGCTTTTCGACGCCCAGCAGCCAATTTCGAAAATGGAATGGGCAATTTATACTTTCATTGCCAAGGATATTAAAAAAGTCGCCAACCAGGATCTTGAGAGCGGAGAGAAAATTGATCCAATGTACGTAACCTTTAATGAATTCGTTGATTTAGTTATAACTGAAAAATTCGGAGATACGGAAATATTGATAAAATTCCTGCGTGCCAAACTGGATCCCGAACTAATGGAAAAATACCGCAAAATGTTTTTGGAATGAGTTAATTAAAGATCCTACCCGGAAAATTTACTGGTTCTATCTGGTCATTTCAAGAGAGTAGAGGATTTTCCCTTTTTCATTTAAAAATTTGATGATGATGCGCTTGCTTTCCGCCTGTACAGTTATTAAACCGTTGCCTTCATAATAAAACTGGGAATTATTGTCGGAAAGTATTTTCCGGGGGGTTTGACCGCCACCACCACTGATAACCTGCCTGACTTCACATCCAGGCACTTGTCCGACATCTTCAAGCAAATGAGCATGTCCGCTCACATAAATATCGGCTTCAGTGCAAAGTATCTCTTCAAGGGTTGCTTTCATTGACCAGTTGTCATTAGCGTGAGCTTCTTCATAAGTTATTAAAGGGCGGTGCCCGATCACCACACGCCAGCCTTCGGTTTTAGCCAGTTCCTGCCTGAGCCATTCCTGCTGGATAATATCAAAATTTTCCGTGTCAATGATAATAAATTTTCCGTTTTCCGCAAAGGTTACAGTATAATAACGCGCCGGCATGCGCCACTTGCTGGAAACTGCCGAATAGTCCAGATAACATTCAGTACAGCCGAGATAATCATGGTTGCCGTAAGCGATATAAAATGGGATGTTGATTGAGTTATAAGGTTTTTCAAACTTTTCCTGGAATTGCGGATCATCCACTGAACTAACGCCATAGTCGTAAATGACATCTCCGACAATAAAAGCTGCACCGCAGTTAAGCCTGGCACAGATATCCTTAATGCCTTTGCCGACATCATACTGTACCACGGAACCGTTGCCTGAATCCCCGATAATCACAAATTTATTGCTCAAAGTGCTGATATTCGGCTGTTCGTAAACCTGGATTTTAGATGTCTGGGTAATTGCCGTAGAGGAAAAGTGCTGGATTAGGAAAATGCTGATACCGTATACCAGTATCAGAAGTAGTACTGTAATAAATTTTATGTATCTACTAAAAAAGTTGCGCATCAGTATTAATAATTATAATTAAAAATCAAAGAGATTTATATTAATAAATGAACAATTTTGAAAAATAATGCAATTCCGAACGAAATCTTGCGGATTTAAACCGTCAAAAAATTACCGGAGACATAAAAGCTGATAAGATAAAGCAGGAGCAGGGTGCTGCCGGCAAAGTAGATACCTGCGAGATATTTATTCCTGCTAATCACTGCACCTATCAGCATATAGATAGGAAATAACGGCAGCAGATAACGGGGCAGGGCAAGAGTAGTGCCGGCACTCAAAGGAATCAGCAGCCAAAGCAAAATAGTACTCAATGAACAGGGGATAATTTTTTTAAAATAATTCCAAATTATAAAACCTATAGTCAATAATAAATAGCTTGAATTATAGAGGTGATTTTTTAAGGATCCTTCAATGCTGTAGTTTGTAAAAGCCATCAGAAAGCCGGCCAGGGGATTAAGATCTGACCCGGATTTGGCAAAATAATCCTGGATGTTGAGAAAGGCAAGCGCATTACCTGTATGATTCTGCAGATAGAGCATAAACAACAGCAAGCCCATGGGAATAAGGATTAGCGACAGCAAAAATTCTTTACCCGTTTGGCTGCGCGGAGCATTAAAAGTAATATTTTTTCTGTGCTGCTCCCAGTAGAGTAGTACTATTGAAAAAATTACCAGGACGCCGAGGATGCGCGTTGCTGAAAGCAACGCGCCTAAAATCCCAGCCCAAAGCCATTTCTTTTTATAAGCGAGGTAATAGGCGCTGACCAGCAGTAAAAAAAACAGGCTCTCCGACATCATTCCGGAAAAAACATAACCGGCCGGAAAAAATAGCAGGGCAAAGTAAGCGGTCCAGGCGATGCGCTTGCCCAGCATTGCCGCTACCAGATGGAAAAAGATTACTGCCGCAGCGACAAAATACACATTGGCAAGCATAATGCCCAATACGTCGCTGCGCACCGGCACCACTAACTGGATAACCTGCTGAAAAAGTTTCACGCTCAAAGGGAATAATGGGAAAAAAGCAAAGTTTCTCTGGCACAATCCCTCACCCAGATTGCACTCTTCAGCTTCGGGAGCCACTTTGGGAAAATCCCGGTCATAACCATTATTGACAATGTCATTGTACCAGTGACCGTCCCACTGGATCCAAGCAGAGGCAACCCGGTTGGTAAAACCGCTGGGTAGTTCTATATTCGGATTATTCTTCTGGAAATAAAGACCTGCTCCCAGTACAAAAAATCTGCTTAATACCGCAAATAACACCAACCAATATATTGGATTATCAAGGCTGCTGAAAAAATTTTTTAATCTTGTGCTGAAAAGCATAATTTATTAAATAATATTTTGAATTCCATGAAAAGACAATAACTTTTTAATTACTGAATTATCAAAGTACAGAAAATTTTATTATGACTCCCCTATTGGTATTTTTGTACTATAGTACAAGGAATTTGTACAATTTTATGATATAATAATATCCCATAGCTTATAATTAAACCTTAATTCAGCTATGGAAAAACCGAATCTGACCTCCGTCCTGACTTTGGGAGAAAAAATTCGGAACATTAGAAAAGAAAAAAGAATCAGCCAGTTCGACCTGGAATTAAAGATCGGCGCTGCTTTCGGCAGCATCTCACGCCTGGAAAACAACCTGGTAAAGCCAACTAAAGAAACTTTAAGCAAAATTTCCAGGGCACTGGAGTTAAAACCCAGCCAGACTGCGGATCTACTGGGGCTGAAAATATTCAGCCCTGAAGAATTAATTGCTGCCATAAATAAAATTTCTGAATCCCTGGACCTGGAAACTACTTTACAGACTGCGGTGGATATTATATTTGATTTATACCCAAATTATATTGGTGGTGTTATATTTTTAAAAAACGGTAATTTTTTAAGAAGCAAAACTATATCTAATACTCCAAATGTAAATAAGGCGTTGACATTATTCCCCACACCATTTTCAAAATTAAAAGTTTCATTAAAAACAAACCTTATAAATCTTGGAGTAAAATCTGTTCTTTTAAAAAGAAATTTTCAAAGTACAAACCCTGTCGATTTCACCAGGGGTGCTATTAACGATATCGTCATAAAAATTATGCAAAAAATAACTGGTTTTAGTATCGGTATTACTATTCCAATTATTTTTAATAAGAAAGTCTTCGGTGTGGCACTTTATTCTAAAAAAAGTGAGGAAAGCTTCTCTATAGAAGAGGAAAAGATTCTAGTTCTTCTTACTAAACAATTAGCTATAGCAATTAATAATGCTCAAAAATTTAGAAAATTAAGTAATTCAATGAAAATACACAAGAAAATATTAACTAACACAATCAATCAATAAATTCTATGGATGAACTGAATCTAACTTTAGGTGAAAAAATACGGAATCACAGAAAATTACGAAAAATTAGCCAATTTGACCTTGAACTTAAGATTGGTGCAGCATTCGGCAGTATCTCACGCTTGGAAAATAATCTGGTAAAACCAACAAGAGAGACTTTAAGTAAAATTTCCAGAGCTCTGGAATTAAAACCCAGCCAAACAGCCGACTTACTAGGGCTTAAAATATTCAGTCCCGAGGAATTAATTGCTGCCATAAATAAAATCTCTGAATCTCTGGACCTAGATACTACTTTACAGACTGCGGTTGATATTATGTATGATTTGTATCCGAACTACGACGGAGGGGTAATTTTTTTAAAAGATGGTGATTTACTCAGGAGTAAGACAGTCTCAAATACACCTAACATTAATAAGGCTTTAAAATTGCTCCCAACTTCTTTTTCAAAATTAAAAGTATCAATTAAATCTAACTTGAATAATTTAACTGTAAGATCAATAGTTTTAAATAGAATTTTCCAAAGTAATAATCCAACAGATTTTACCAGAGGAGCTGTCAACGATACTATTATCAGAATGATGCAAAAGATAACTGGCTTTACTGTCGGAATTACCATCCCATTAAATAATAATAATACATTTGGTGTAGTACTTTATACAAAAAAAATAGAAACTTCATATTCTGAAGAAGAAATTAGGATTTTAAAACTTCTAACTGATCAATTTGCTATTGCAATTAATAATGCAAAAAAATACAAAAAAATAAATAATATAGTAAAATTACAGGGAGTAGCCCATTAAAGATTCTTAATCAAAAATATTGGAAATTATAAGTTACGATCTATAAAATAGATTCTGTAATATTTGATTAAAGAATTATGCTATCTAATTGGCATTTAAGAAAAGATCTTAATTTCGAAAGTTTAATATCGAAAATATTTCATCCAGGGATAATCTCACCAACTATTTTTTTAATTCTCACTAAAGAAAATACCTCATTATTAAGGTTAATATTATTGGTTCTTACAATTATTGTTGCTTTAGTAGGATTAAAAATTGAATCTTATAAGCAAACCCACGATAATTATAAATTTAACCTAAAAATTCTTAGAATTAAAAGATATGGCTTACTTATAATAGGCATTATATATTTTTTTATAATAAGTTTTACAAATTTAAATTTTGAAGTTATTTTTTGGTCAAAATTAGGATTAATTTTTATGATTGTATTTCTTTTCTTAACCTATTTAACAAAAGTTAAATATTCAGCACATCTATTCTTTTTTATTTTTAATTTTTGGAGTATTAAATATTTTTTTGTTTCAGATGTCTTTTTTATAATTTCCACTTTAATTATGATTATCTTACTTTCTTTTTCTAGATTAAAACTAATTAAACATAATCTTAATCAAATTTTAATAACAGTATTAATCTCTTATCTGATAATATTTATCTATGAAAAATTTTAATATCCTTGGTGCAGGTTTAGGTGGTCTCACCTCTTCAATAACCTTGGCAAAAAATGGATATAAAGTCACTGTTTTTGAAAAAAAAGATAAGATTGGTGGAAATTTTAAAAAAACCGTACATTCAGTAAAAAACTACTCCAACTGGTTTAAAACTGATTTAATTAATTATCTGAAAAATAAAATCGGATTAAGGCTAGTAAAATGCTATCATCCAATAAAAGTATTTAGGAAATTTGCACCAAGTGGTATTGATTATGCTGAAACTTTAAATAATAATGAACCTATACTATATAATTTTCTTAGAGGTATTGATTCAGATTCTCTAGAAAGTGAACTTTATTTACAGGCAAAAAATTTAGGAGTAAATTTTGAATTTAATTCAAATCAAAACCCTGAAAACTGTCAAATAATTGCTACAGGAAGTAAATACTTAGATTTTAAAGGTTTCGGATATCATTATAAAAATAGTAGTACTTCTCTTGATGAGGTTAAAGTCTTCTTTAATAACGATTTTGCTCCTAAAGGGTATGCGTATATAGTTCCATTTCGAGACGGTTCAACAACAGTTGCAATTTTTACAGTAGCAAAGTTCTCATCTAATCCAATGACTTATTATTTTAAAAAATTTTTTGAATATTTAAAAAAATTTGAAATTTTTTTCGAACACCCAATCTCCGTTGAAAGCGGTATAGGTAGCTATAATCTTTACACTTCATTTATAAAAAATAACAAACTTTATATTGGGAATGCAGCAGGTCTCATGACAGCAGATTATGGATTTGCATTATTAAACGCAATTAACTCTGGATATTTTGCCGCTCAAAGCACTATTAATAATGAGGATTACAATTTAAAAATAAAAACTTACCTATTACCTGAATTGACAAGAAGTATTATTAAAAGAAACCTAATTAACAAATTTTCAAATGAGGATTTTGAAAAGAAAATTGTAAATAAAATAAAAAATAAAATTAAGGTTAGAAATTTCATATCTAGTTCTAGGGGAATATATAATTTATTGAATTTAATATTTGCTAGAATATTAATGTTTACAAAAATAAGAAAATATCCATTATAAAATGTTTCTACAAGATTTATTTAAAAAAATAAGATCGTTTGATAAAAAAGATATGGCTGAGGAATTCACATTTAACGATCTTTTAGTTCTTAAAGAAATAAATGAAGTTATTCTTTCTGAATTAAATAAAGAAATTCTATTTACAAAAATAGTAAATATTACAACTAAATACCTGGGTTGTATTGGTACACTCTTCATACAATTTAATGAAAAAAATAAAACTTTATCTCCAAAAGTTGTTTCTCAAGGAGTTGTAACACAAATAGCAATTAAATTGTTAGGTACACAATTAAATAAATTCCAACAACCGATTGATAAAGCTGAGACTTTAAGTATAAAAGCTTTTTTAGATAAGAAAACTCAAATAAATAATGATTTAACAAAATTTATATGTCCTCCAGCACCAATTAGTTGGGCAAAAATAACACAAAAACTTTACAGAATGGCTACTATTATTGCTGTACCTGTCTATACACAAAACGCATCATTCGGTGTACTTGTTTATAGTTTTAAAGAAAAACTCGAAGTACTACCTAAAAGATTGATTAAACTTCTTGAAACATACACGTCTCAAATAGCATTAGCTCTTGATAGGTCTAGTATTTTAGAGAGATCAGAAAATAGAGCTATGGAATTAGAGCTAAAAAACCGTGATCTAACTACCCTCTTTAACCTCTCCACCTCCATCTCCAAAACTCTGGATCCGAGCCAGGTGGCGCAGAATGCTGTAAATTCACTGCCGCAGGACGAGGATATGATCGGAGCCACCATCTCTATGTACTTCCCTAATGAAAAATCCATCCGTGTTGTGGCTGCTTCGGAAAATGATTTTTCCAAGCGGGTTAAAGACCTGATCGGTGAATTTAGACAGTATGCAGCTTATGTTGATGATGAAAAATTTGTCAACCTGGTTGTTGTCAAGGCTTTTAAATCAAGGCAGCCCGCCAGCACAGAAAACATTGAAGAAGTACTCTCTCCGCCTGTCCCTAAAATGTTTGTGCCTGCCATCGGTAAAATTCTCAATATCAAATCTACTGCTGTCTATCCCTTGATCACCCGCGGAAAGATCATCGGCCTGCTTAGTTTTTATTTAAAAAATAGAACATTTAACGAACTTGAAATTAGCCAGATACAACTTTTGCAGACTTATACCAGCCAGATAAGTATTGCTCTGGAAAACGCCTCGCTATTTGAACGCTCA
>DATDWK010000083.1:0-3788 GCA_035289685.1 Candidatus Dojkabacteria bacterium | reverse complement strand
TGGATAAATTAAAAGCCAAGCTGGGTAATACTTCATCGCGAATTGGCATCAACGAAATCGGTGACAAAGATAAAAATTACCAGCGCTTAAACGACAGCATCAGAATCCTGCTTAACGACGACCAGGTTGAATATGCATTGTTTTTTAATGCATTTGGAATAAGTGACCAGTTTACAGAATATATTATAGATGACTGGGATACAGTTTTAGGTAGTATTGACAGCTGCTATCCGGAAAATGGACCTAAGGGAATACCTGTAGATCCTGATGAAAAAGCCGATTGCAATGATATACCCGAAGCCATAGTCCAGGATCCCAATGCCGAATACTGCAGGGATAATTTAATAGATGGTAGCTTCGAAAATATACCTTTCATTGACAAACCTGATCCTAATGCTTCTGTCAGGATTCAAGACGGGGCTACTTACTATTGGTTTCAGTTGAACAGTGGTAGTGCCCCTTTTCAATGCGGAGATTATTTACAGGAGCCGCTTGACGGCAATCCGGGCACTGTTTGCCGCGGGCCAGAAATCAAAGAGATTACTCCTCTTTCAGCAAGCCAATGTCAGGAAGGCTGGACCAGCCACGGAGATAAAGCTTTAAAAATTTTTACGGCATTCGGCAGTATCAACGGCGGTGTCTGTATTAATTTACCGGCATCAGTTACAGCTTCGGGCGGAAAAGCCGGATATGACGTTAAAGTGAAAGAAAATCACAAGGCCGGACCTTTTGGTGAAACTGCAGTATTTTTAGGAACATCTTCATTGGTATATGATTCTGTTAATGGCAGTAATTGGGCATCAGTTAACTGGGGTGCCAAAGAAGTTATTTCCCAGCAAGAATTTTCAGAATCTTCTACTGGATTTGTGGACAGGTTCTTAAATATCAATATTCCTGCCGGTGCCAAATCATTATGCCTGCGTGTTAATAATGAAAAAGCCGGGATTGGAATTGATTCTTTCTGGGATGGAGGATATGTAACAGATGCTTCGGTTACTCCGGATAATCAATGTAAAACAGCAGCACAGACTTCTGCTGATGACGGTGTCAGTAGACAGGGCGGTGGTAATTGCGACGATGTCTGCCGCCGCGGTTTGACAAAAAATCCTTATGACAAAGAAGTATTGAAAATTCCCGACCATTGGTATGCCAACAGCTGTTATTTAGAAGATCGCGGCAATAACAGCTTTAATCATCTTTCCGGGGTTGGCGGCCTGGAAAGTATGATTAGATTAAATCCCTGCGATACCGGACTAAATAAAAATCCCAACTTTACGTGTGCGGCCGGTAACTATACTGCAGGTTATGTACATACAGCCACACCACGCAATGTCAAACTACTTAATTATTTTTCGGCATTTGATAAGACAACAGACAATAATTATCTAACCCGGTGCAATACTGTGAATACTACTTTTAATTATACAACTAATGAGTACGGAAAATTCCAGATTGACTGGGGCAAGCAGTTTCCCGGTCTGGCAAGAGTTTTTTCCTCAAACGGCGAGACAGGTTATTTAAGGGTTCCGGGTCTTGGTACGGCGAGCGCCTGCGGAATAGTCAATCCCAATGATGTTTTATCCAGGTTAGTATTGCATCCGTATTCACAATTAACGGCATATGAGCAGGTTGAAAAAGCAATTGGCGGTCTGCTCAGTACTATTGTCAATTTTTTTAAGAGCCTATTTGAGAATAAATCAATTCTAAACAATCAGGATGCCACGGGAACGATTAACAAAGGAAATGAATGTCAGATTCAATCCGGAGCCGGAGGCAACGATTTAGCTGAATGCGGAGTTAATGTATCCAGTTTGTGTCCCAACCTTGCTGGCGGTCCAATCAGTCACTTAAATTTTTCTGATAAAAAGAAAATCAGTACCGATCATGAAAACGGGGCTAAAGAAGAACGAGTACTTAAAGAGGAAAATCTTGTGTTTAATAAAAATGACGTTTGCGATAGACAGTTCCGTGAAAGTTTGAGTGAAGGTTATGTCGGAGGAGCAAACTGCAACCTTGATAATGTTCCCAAAGGAAGTTTTGACTGGACTGGAACTTTTGAAAACGTAAAAGTGGGTATAGCTGCTTCGAAAAGTGCCAGTGCGCGCAGATTAATTAATGTACACTTAATTCCGGATTATGATCCCACCGGAACTTTTATCATTGGTTATCATGAAGAATGTGATGTTTGCGGCCAGTCAGTTTCCTGCCAGCCCAGCCAGGAACAGGTTTACAATATGTGCAGGGCTGCCGGAGGAAATGTTTCAGCTATTTCCGGAGATCCCCATTTCAATATTAAAAGACCAGGATATGAAAATCTGGATATGATCGGCCTTAACAGATTTCTTTATAACATTTGGATGGAAGAAAGACTTTTGGGAATTAAACCGGTGATACACAATGATAATGTGGGAATCAATGCTAAGGTGGGTTTTTCTGTTTATGATATGCAAAAACCGATACCTGGTACCACACAAGGTACCAGCCTAGGTTATCAGCCTTCGGATTATAAACCGGAGGAATCCGACCATTACCTGACTAATTTTATGTCTTATGAAGAACAACCGTATTTGGCACCCTATACTGGCGGTTTTTCACCTGCATTTATAAAAGATACAGGAACATCTTACCCTGATTATATCTCCAGAGCACAGATTGCTTATTATTTCCCTTGGCTAGGGGAAATTCCCAGAATGATGGAGCGGATTGCCTTTTTCAAAACAAATCCTTCAGCTGAAAAAGTGAGAAATGCTTTAGATAATTGTAATTTTAAAAGTTTAGCAGAAGATCCGGAATTTGATGCAAGACTTATGGAAATTTTTAGGAATGTCTTTATCCCCTGTTGCAATGAAGTTAGAAGTAAGGGTAATGAAAATTACAATAACAATAATAACGATTGTTATTCTAAAAATGAAGTATCAAATTTAACCGTAGATCCTTTAACGAAATATTTATTTACTCCAAAGTCTATGGGCGGAGCCGGTTTTGACACCAATGAAAATCAAAATACCAAAAAGTATGCAGGAGGTGTTCAGCAATGCATCAATCCGCCTATTCCCAATGTTTCTACAACACCAAGTCCGGTTCCTTCTGGTGGAGGTAATTGCAATTATGATAATGTTTTGGAATTAGTATCAAGACCGGTTGCTAATCTTAATATTTCAAATAACGATCCTGCCCATGTGGGAACAGATTTGGCTGCAGCAAACGGAACTTCTGTATATGCAGCCGGTGCTGGTGAAGTGGTGTTTGTAAGAAATGCAACAATTAAAGATTCCAGATATTATAATAAAGATACTAACCAAGGCGAATGTTACAGTACCGGTAGCTGTGACTGGTATCATTTAGCCCAGATTGTAGATAGTTATAATGGCTGGTGGGTTCAATATGGAAATGTTGTTGGTATAAAACATAAAGATGGAGTGACCGTATATGCACATTTAAATAATGCTTCTCTCCGTGTACAAGTTGGAAATTGTGTTAATAAAGGCCAGCAAATAGCAGAAGTTGATAATACTGGTAATTCTTCAGGACCGCATTTGCATTTCGAAGTTAGGAAATTGGGATGTATAAACTATAGTCAGTCATGTGTAGTTAATAATAATACTACCGGAAATATTGAGGGTAGTTTTGGCGGAGGTACACCTGGAGGAGATGTAATTCCACCTGGAGAACAGCCTCCTTATTGTGAAAATCCTGATACTCCTGGCCCAGGGAATCCCGGAAAGCCAAATGTTGGCGGATTAAGCTGCTTAATAAAAAAGGCTGCTGACAGCTTAAACAGTAGCTCA
>DATDWK010000082.1:0-2609 GCA_035289685.1 Candidatus Dojkabacteria bacterium | reverse complement strand
TTATGACCCAAGTAGTTGGAACAATGATGAAAGCTTTTGAAGGTGTTTCCGGAGTTCTCCCATCTTGGACACAGGAGCTTTATGAACAAGTTGGGGGCGAAAATTATACTGCACCGGAAGAGGTTTAGAGATTTTTTATGGTTTTTTTGCAGCGATACATTGCACGCCTCCCCCTAAGACTGAATCAGGTCCATTTAATGGCCCATTCCATCGACTTATAAACGACATAGTTTTAGTATCCCTTAATTCAAAATCGACTTTTTGAGCAGAAGGACTGTTCCAGACACCCTCAAAGTTCCATCCTGCCTTAGCCGCCGCAATAAGAGCAGTCCTAAAAGCATTACCATTAGTAGGTATTGGCTCGCATTCTCCAAAACCGATTAAAGATGGCGGTGGTACAATTCTGGTAGCTATAGGTGTCGGGTTAGGTTGACCCCCATTACCTGAAGCACCTGATCCCTGCAATAAAGCTCCAGGGTCACCTTTTAAAATATAACCAGCTGCTGCTAGTACTAAAATAGTAATAAGTCCATATTTGACAAAAGCTTTAATTGCGTTACCTGTTTCAGTGACAATTTCGCCACCTAATTGTACGGTTGCTCTTGCTCCTCTTACAATACCTTGTGCTGTATCTTTTACGCTCATAAGTACTAAAGTCAATTAGGGTTTTTGCAAACAGCTTTAATTTCTTTTAGGTCAGGTAGTGGGACTCCTATAGTGGCTAAATATGTTTCACCATTAAATGTTTCTAAAATATGGGGTCTTGGCTCGCCATTACTTTCAACATAACCGATACCAAGTTCATTAAAGACTTCTGCATAGGTTCGTCCATTTAAATCGATACAAATAAACCCCTTTACATGTTTATATGGAGCAGCAGGCGGTGGTGTTGGTGTTGGGAATTTGCTTTGATCGTAAGGAATTCGGGTAGAAATTGCTGGGGGATTAGAATTTTTATATTCATTTTGGCTATTAATAACATGAATTACCCCACCAAGAACACTTATTATGAATCCACCTAAAATTAAAGCTAAACCAACATGCGTATAACCAGCCTGTTTATATTCAGCTTCCAGGTGAGGCACCAATAACCCTTCTATTGATTGACCAATTTCTACTACTTTTTTTATTGATAATATAGTAATATCACGAATTATTTTTAACACACTTCCGGCTGCTCCAGTTAATACCGACATTAAATCCGGTCCATGGAAGACCGTTTCTGTTGCTGTAGATATTTCGGATTGTAATGTATCACTATCTGCCATGATAGCAATATTATATAATATAAACAGCTTATAGTCACTTTAATTTTTTGGGGAAAACATAAAATTTCAGTGGATCTATGTACTTAACCCTCATTTTTAACTTGGTATTTGTTAAAGAATTTTTTCAGCAAGGTATGCAGTTTGATTTTTTTGTAATGCAGGATAATTTCAGGAAAATAACCGAAGATAAAAACAATAATCACGATTACCGTAAACAAAACACTATTTTGCAGCAATCCGTAATCTTTGACCAGATCCATCATTGCAAATAATGCGAAGTACCAGGGAAACAGGTTGGGCCCGATTAAAAACAGCTTCCTGAATTTGTCTTTCCCGGTGACGATAAATAAAGTGGAAATCACCAGCCTTAAAAAATAGAGAAAGTAAGCAAAATACAAATAAGGAACAGGTATGTAATATATGCTGACTGCTGCAGCTATAAATAAGATCCAATTGTCCAACAGCTTGTCCAGTCTGTGATAACTTAACGGCGGCTTGACTTTTAAATTATCCCAGATAATAACGTCTGCGGCATCTGCTAACCCGGAAACAGCTATACCCAGAACAGGATTGATAAAAATTGTTAACGGTGCAAGAACCCTGATAAATAAAACAATACTTTGCTTTAAGACCATTTCAGCTGATTTAAACCATATTTAAGGCTATATTTATTCTGGTGAAAATTCAAGTAGAGTTTAATTCACCTTATAATACTGCCGGTATGATGATAAAATAAAGACATGAGCCTAAAAATTTTACATACTGCCGACCTGCACCTCGGCGCCAAAATGTTCTTTCTGGGAGAAAAAGCTGAGCAGCAGCGCGGGCAGCTTAAAAAAACTTTTGCCAAAATAGTCGATAGAGCGCTGGAGCTTAATGTAGACTTGTTTTTGATTGCCGGCGATGTTTTTGACAACCCCTTGCCTTCGCAGGTGAACCTGGCTTTTTTTCAAGAGCAAATTGAGCGTCTGCTGGCTAAAGGAATATTTGTAGTCCAGATACCCGGGAACCACGATTATTTGGCTAAAGAGTCAGTGTATCTGCACCATAATTTTTTCCGCAGGCAAAGGAACAACTACCGCTTGATAACTAAAGAATACGATACCTGGGAAATCCCTGAATTGGACACCTTTGTTCAGGCCGGTGCCGTAACCAGGCAGAAAAGCAGGGTTTCACCTTTGGCAGAATTTGTCAATAAAAGGCAGGCCGGCAAAGGAACCAAGCAATGGCAGATTGGCCTGGTACATGGGTCAATAGCCGGCATCAGTACAGAGACAAATTTTCCTATAGATAAAAAAGAAATTGCACAACTGAACCTGGACTACCTGGCTCTGGGCGACT
>DATDWK010000081.1:0-3975 GCA_035289685.1 Candidatus Dojkabacteria bacterium | reverse complement strand
TGATAAATTCTGCTTCCACGTCATCGCCGTGCTTTTCCTGCACCAGCTGGACCATAAAGCTAAGTACATTCTGATCTTTCGGTTGACCAGCAGGATTTGCCGGACTTGCTTGATTAGGATTGACCATTTTCTTTTAATAAAAATAAATAAAACTTGAAAATTTGCTTTATTTTATCGCAAAATTGATTTAAGATAAATAGCAACCCTTAGATTTGAAATCTTTTTTTATTTTTTAATGATGTCTGCCAATGATTACCAGAAAGTTTAAATTTATCAAGGAAAAAGTTACCAACGAACACACACCTGTAACAGCTGAAAAAAACGCCAGCAAAAACTGGTTGAACTTTAATAACATCTTTGCCGCAGTAGTCGTACTGATGTCTTTTTTATTGCCCTGGATTTTTACCAGTTATACTTTTGAATATTACGAAACCGCCAAAAATTCCTTTCTGCTTATATCTTTACTAGTATTAATTTCTCTTGTTGCAGTCAAAGTAATCAGAAGGAAAAAAGTTCAGCTAACGAAGACTCCTTTTGATGTGCTTCTTTTAATTCTCCTGGCTGTACAGGTATTGTCATTAATCTTTTCCATAAACAAGGAAACCAGCATTTGGGGATATAATTCGCGCTTCACCGGAGGTTTAATTTCGTTTCTGGGATTGCTGGCTTTATACTATTTATTGGTGAACAATACCAATGAAAAAATCAGCAAATTTACTTTAAAATCCCTGACTCTTTCCATCAGCCTGCTTGCACTATATACAATACTAAAGAGCTTTAACTCGTTTAACGGCTTGTTTGAGGAGCTATCTAAGGTCCATCCCAGCCTGGCGTTTTTAAAAAGCCCCTTGTTTACACCCGCAGGAAACCCGAATTCGCTGGTATATATATTTATATTAATTCTTCCTTTATCGTTAAAGTATATTTTCAGCGATCACCTTAAGTATAAGATATTCGGGGCAGTAAGCAGCTCTTTGCTGCTTTTGGGAGTCAGTATCACTACTGCTGCCAACGGCATTGACATTTATAACCTGACAATCTGGGCATTGGTTGTAACAGTTGTGGTATTGAGTACCGTATACCACGCCAAAGCACTGGGAAAAGCCAACGCAGTATTTTATCTGCTGCCGGTGATTGTCTTCGTAATCATCGGCTTTATCTTTTCCATTGATTCCAGTTTAAGAAGCAACTTTCAGCTGAATTTCAGCCGCTATTATGAAATACCTTTTAATACAAGCTGGTCGGTAATCACCGGAACGTATAAAGAATATAAAATAGGCGGATTTCTAGTGGGTACGGGACCGGATACTTATGCCTTTAATTTCCCTCGCTTCAGGCCTGTTGAGCAGAACCTGGAGCCCAACTGGTTTGAAAACTACACCCGCAGCTCGTCACAGGTTGAAGGAATTCTCGTAAATACTGGTATTTTAGGACTTATTGCCATGCTCATTTTCGGCGGTGCTGTTTTATACTTCTTATTCCGGAATGTCTTTAAAAAAGAAACAACCAAGAATTCCACCAACTTTACATTAGGCCTGGTAATTGTACTTTATTTTCTCACCTCCTTTCTTTTATACATGCCCATTATCCTGCACGTGATATTCTGGATTGCCCTGGCAGTATTGACTCGCAATTATTTAATTGCCAATCCTGATAAAAAAGACCATTTTGAATTGAAACTGCAGGTTGCCAGTGTCAACAAAAAAGGCAGCAGAAATCTGGCTCCGGCAATATTCGGTGCAAGTTTACTGGTATTTGCAGCGATTTGGCTTTTTGTACTTGTAAGAAACTATCAGGCTGAAGTGTATTATAAAAAGTCTTTGATTGCAGCAAGCTTTGAAGACCTTGCCAATGCCAATGATTACGTTTTACAGGCAATTCAATTAAATAATAACAGGGACTACTACCACAGGCAATTATCAACAGTTGGATTATTATATACCAAGAAGCTGACCCAGACGCAGGTAGACCAGGGCAGCGAAGAGGAGAAAACCTTAAATCAGCAACTCAATTACTTTTTGAGCCTGACAACGCAGGAACTCAACCGCGCCATTGCCTTAAACCCTAGTAATTTTGAAAATCTGCAACTGGCAACAGTTATTTATAAGCAGCTGATCGACCTCTCACAGGGCAAAGCTTTTGGTAATCAGGCTTTACAGGCTGTATCTGAAGCAATTAAACTGAATCCGACCAATCCCGATAACTACCTGCTACTGGGTTTCCTATACCAGTTTAACGAAAACCAGGAAACAGCCAAGCAGGCAGAACAGTACTACATTCGCGCCTATAATCTGCAGCCGAGCTATCCCATCTCGATTTTCACCTTGGGAAATTACCTGGAAGGCCTCCAGAAATACCAGGACGCTCTGATAGTCTATAAAAACTCTTTGGAACTTTTCTATCAGCAGGAAGGTACGCAAGTTAATACTCTGTTAAAACAAAAAATAGACGAGGTGCAGAAGAAAATTGACGCAGCTTCATCTGAAGAAGGTTCAACTGAAGGTGTTTCGGTAACGCCTACTGTGACGCAAAAAGACAGCAATAATAACAACCAAGAAGATTAAATATATAGAATTGGAGAGTTTATCAGGTTATCAATATATAAATTCTTTATTCAGACTGGGCTAACCATAAAGTGTTTTTCAACTTTATTACTCATAAGTCCGCTTTGCAGGTAAATATCAGAGTTTCAGCATAATCGCTGGCAACAGGAGAATTTTCTGCAGCAGTTGCGTTGATATTGTAATCCGCTGTGATTTGAGAGGCAGGCAGGCTGTTGGAATTGGCAATACTTTCACCGTATATTTCAGTAGTTAAAGGCCCTACACTTGTAGTTACACTGCCGCCGGTAAAATTAGTATCGGAAACAAAAGTACCGCTGCCAGCTGACGAAGTACCGTTATAATAAATTCCGAAGCAGGGATCGGTTGCTGTACAATCAGCAGTTGTGGCACTTATGGTATCTTCAGCACTGGCTCCATCCAGCAAATGAGTCTGGCCTGTTGAATACAGACCGTTATTGGGAGTATCGCTGCGGTAAAACCAGACCATACCCTCTGTAGCATTGGTACCTCCCGAAATTTGAATATCATCCGAGGACGAAGTTACTGAACCGTAGGTTAACGTACCCAAGGCAACTGCATTATCTCCGCCTGTGGTTGTAGTGACGTCACACCTGACAAAAGAAGTAATGCTTGCCGTAATTGCTACTGTATCATCGTCGACAATGGGCAGGCTCATGGTACCGGTGTCCACATCAGCTGCCGATGCCCTGGTGGAAAGTGTGATGGCATAGTTGCCCACTGAACCTGGGTTATCAATGCCTGCTGTAATTATAAAACAATAAACTGTACTTACTGTTAAGTCTGATGAGGCAAAATCGACTGTTTGACCGCTTACTCCAGTTGCCGCACTGCCGATCCCGGGCCAGGCATTGGCACAAGCGCTGTCCCAACTGGCAATACCTGTTGTAGTGACAGTAATATTGGCAGGTGTGGAATCAACAGCATAACCAGTGGCAAAAACAATTCTCACCCCGTCTTCTGTTGCAGTTGTTACCGGGCTGGCTTTAACCAGGAAGTTAACATCCAGCTGGCTGGTCTGCATTCTGGAAGGCCTTAAGGAAAATGTTGTAAATGCAGCAGCACTAACTGTACCGGCACTCCTGAACAGCAAGGTGCTAAATGTGAAAACCAGTATTAAAAAAACTCTAATTAGTTTCTTTTTAGTCATGTTATAATGCACTGAAATCATCCAAGAATTAAATATAACTTTTTGAAAAAAACATGTCAATTAATTTTTACCGAATTTGCTAATTTTTAAGCAGATTTGCTTTTTATTAAAGAATATTTATACTATTGATTAAGATTTTTCACATCATGAGAATTTTTTAAAAAAATGAAAGAAAAGCTTTTAAAACGCAGCAAATATTTGTTTGCGCTTTTGACTTTGATAATTATCGGCGTTGTTTTTGCT
>DATDWK010000080.1:0-4140 GCA_035289685.1 Candidatus Dojkabacteria bacterium | reverse complement strand
CGAAACAAATCCTTAATCACGGTCTTGCTAAAGCCAAATACCACGCGGCTATTGGCGGTTTTTTGCCGGGTAAAACCGATAGACTAGAGGAAATCAACCTGATTAAAAAAGGGAAAATTTCTCAATTAAAACAAAAATTTTTTTTGAAAATCTGACATTAATTTCCGCAGATTCTTCGCTAATTCTGTAATTCTATTTTAAATTTATCGTTCTAATATTTAAGATTTACTTAATTTTTTATCCACACCAGATGGCTCAAACCTATCGGCAGACTCACTTAGGAGTACATCTTCATGAGGAGTCCCACCCTGATAGGGCAGAGGAAAAGCATATCTCGCTTTGCCCGGTATGCGAAAACCGCCTGTATTTCATGGAAGCAGGCTTTCTTTGTCCGGTATGCGGATATTCAAAGGAGACTGTCTACTTTGACGTCCGCTGACAAGTAAATCTTGCACTTTAATTTAACAAAAATTTACTGCTTAATAATACTGTTTTTTGAATTTAATGCACTTTAAAGTACCCTTTACCCCCAAAAATTCTCATCAAAAATTAATAATTTTTAATATACTTATTAATAAATCTGGAAACCTCCAATTTTAATGCATTTAGCGAGTCTTCTTGATTGTTCTGATACTTCTTACGGTAATTATATAAATAAATATCATAAATATAAGTCATAACACTTGCGTCTGAAATATTGTCATACAGATCGTTTACATCACTTTCAACGTTGATTGTTTTGATATTTAGAGATTTATTTTTACAAAATTTAACAAAACCGATGATTTGGTCGATTTCCCTGATATCTATAAAAATTACCGAATTATCTTCAAGACTATTAATTTTCTTTAATATCCAGCTGTGTATTAATTTAGGATAGAGATTGTTGATAGCTTTTTTATAATCTGACATTACTTTTCGCCAATAAATGTCTTTGGTCAGACCATCCCAGTCTTTTAAAGTGATTTTCTTTTTTGCTTCTATAAGATTTTGCCTTTTTGAAACAGGCACCATTTTTTTATCCCATTGAGATTGAGGCATCAGCAAATGTTTTACTAAATCAATCGAAGAGGTATGCAAAAATGGAATTTTTAATTTTGTGAGTCCTGCTTTTACAAGATTTCCGAAAAGTGTTTTTCCGGTACCGGGTAAGCCGTTGATTACAAATACATTTTTCATAAGTTTTTAATTGTGTTTCTTTTAATAGTTTGAAAATCTTAAACAGGCATGCTTTTTACCATTGGCACCATTAAATTCAAGGGCGTGTCCTTTGTTAAAGTAAGTTTGATAAACTTTTCTTTCAAAGTGTTAATAAATAACCTATCTCTAATTCCCGTACCATAATCATAACCCTGTTTGTCAACTTTTAAAAAGTAATCTCCTGGATCCAGCAGAAATCCGTATCTGCCTTTTTCATCGGTCATAATAATATCTACCTGTCTGCCCTGTTTGATGTCAAATAACCTGACAAAGGCTCCGGCTATCCTTTCTTTGGAGTTTTCATCGAAGATATAACCAAAGCTTATTTTCCGCGGGACTATTACCAGAAGAACTGCCTGGATGATAAATAGAGCCAGCACTACAACATTATATATTGTCAAAGAAAAGATCACTGCATAAACTGCAAAAATAAAACCAACGATAAAAAATAAGGTGGTAATTTTGAATAAATTTTTACGTAAGGTTTCTTTTAAAGTGGAAATTTGCTGCAGCATTTTACTTTTTTGGTCTTCCAGAGTTGCCAAACCGATATCTTTGGTGAAATAAAAATCCTCGTTAGTGGCTGCTACTGAAAATTCCAGAGGATGGTAACCGTCTTGCTCGACAGTTACTTTATACTGGCCTTTGTCGAGTGTAAAACCATACCTGCCTTCAAGATCGCTGACTGCCTGCCTAACTACTTTTTTAGGTTCAGTTATGTTGTAAATTCTGATAATTGCAAAAGGTATTATCTTTCTGGTTTTAATATCATAAACAATTCCCCAGGGCGCTGCTTTCTTTTTTCTTTTCAGCAATAAAAAAGCATATTGAATCCAGCGCGGATAGGCTATGGTGCAGACACCCGCACTGCAGGTGATCAAAGCAAGTGCGCTGATAGCTGCTGATGAACCTAAATTTGCCCCGGTAACCTGGGGTGTTACAGTTTTGGGTAAGTAAAAAGGTAGGTATCTGCTAACAGGTATTAATCCGCCGGTTTCACACTGCTTATTTACCAAATTACAGCTTATTTTAAAGTACAGATGACTAGTGCCGTCCAGATTATTTAAATCCAGTGTGCTTTTATGCTGGATTCCCAGTGCAGTTTTTGCAGATGCGTACTTTAAATCATTATTATCATTGCTGTATCGGACTAAGCAAGAAGCACTGCCTTCTGTCTGGTAATTTAAGATTGCCTGTTGCAAAGAGGTAAATGAATAATAATTTACCGACAGGCTGATGCAGTCCTTATCAGTTGTTCCCGGAGACGGAGCTAATATTGTTTGACCACCTAGTGTAAAAACACCATTAGCTGTGGCTTGTTTACCGGCCGGGGAAACAGCCACAATTTTATAAATATAATTTGCCGTGAGCTCGAGTTGTTTGAGGTCAAGGCAATGGTTAAAGATTGCATAATCGGCTTCAAAATCTGAAATTTTATTATATATTCCATCTTGTGACTTTCCGTATTTCAAGTAACCCAGGGTTTCAATATTAGTATCCCAGCAGATTTGAAAACTTTTATTAAGAAGATTGGGTGTATGCCTGATATTGTAAATGATAACCTCTGCCTGGCATTGAATTTGTACAGGATTGGTTACACAATCCTGGGGCGTTGGAGTTTGGGAAACTGCAGCTGTTGGAGTAGCAGATTGTGAAACAATAATCGGTGGACTGGTTACGCTCAAGCTGCTTTCGTTGATATCAGTAACAGTAATCGTGTAAGTTCCGACAGTTGTAAAGGCAGCTGCATTGCTAAAGGTTTTAATTCCATAATCTGTACTGGTAAAAGTAAAATTTGCAGGTAAAGTTACACTTGCGCCGGATGAGGTAAATGTAATAGTACCACGGTAGTTGGGATCAACAGATCCATTGCTGTCACGGGCGCTGACTGTGAGAGAAAAGGTCTGCCCTGTTGTTATATTGTTGCTGCTCAAAGTTAAAGATAAGGAATTTGTGATGGAAGCGGATCCACCCGTACTTGTTAAAGCGTCAATTTTCCAGTAGTTAATTCCTCCGATATTTTCCTGTGAAGTATTTGCTGAAGTCGGATACCTGATTTCAGCTCCGCTGCAATCCTGAGAAACTGCATTTAAATCAGTTGCCGAAGGACAAATAAACACCCTGTTGCTGTTTTTACCTGCAGGAATTGGAACATATAGCGAATGGGTTGCCGAGGCTCCTGTAGCGCCAGATAAACCGCTGACAACTGCTTCTCCTGTAGCCAGGTTGGCTGCAGCTGCAACGGCTGACCAATTTCTCTCATTGGAAAGATTAACAATTGTTTCTGCAACAAGAATATTGGCAGAGGTATCTTTTAACCTGAAAGATTGGGCAGTATTGGTAGAGCCGAACTGACTGCCGAATTTATAACTTTGCCCGGAAGTGGAATCAATGATATCCTGGCTGCCTGTTAATTTGATCTGGTTGGCGCTGGAAAAATTCTGCATATAAATATTATAAGTATTGCCGCCTTCGTCGCGGTTATCCTCCCAGATTGCCGTGAAATCGTCATTGTTATCAGTTAAAAGTTTAACAATAAAAGTCTGTTTCCCGGTATAATTAGAAATAACTTGATCTTGGGCATATAAAAGTTCTCCATTCAGGTTAATACGTTGAGAATATATATCCGGATTCGTAAAAGAGCCATCGTCATTCCGGTAGTCTTCCCATATTAATATATAATTATTATTTAAATCCAAACTAATTTGCGGGGTAAATTGATCATTCACAGCATTAGTTATAAGAATGCCATTGTCTTGCCAGAGTGCTGTTCCGCTACTATTAAGCCGCTGGACATAGATATCCGAGTTTAAGTTGCTGGGTCGCCAGTCGTCCCAGGTTATTAAATAACCGCCTTGTGCATCAGAAATAATTTCAGGATTTTCCTGATAACCGTTTACGTTTGCTATTGGTATTCCGTCATTTGCCCATAGTGCATTG
>DATDWK010000079.1:0-4685 GCA_035289685.1 Candidatus Dojkabacteria bacterium | reverse complement strand
AGGCTTTTGCCAGGGGAGAATCATACGAAATATGACCGATGCTGGGGTCCACATTGTTCTTATTGACAATAGTAAGGGTCTTTTTGCCGCCGTTTATTTCTAAGTTATATGTCTTTTCAGAAGGTTTATTCTGGGTAAAATCAGATAAATCCTCCTCCAGTTCCAACAACTGCGCTTCTATCATCCCTTTTTTATCAAGCAATTCCTGCAGAATAACAGTATCATCTTCGTTGCTTTCAAATCTTTCTCTTTCAATTTGTTTGCTGATTTTATTTAACTGTTTTTTTAATTTGGCAATTTTTTCTAGCACGTTTTGTTGACTATTAATCATTATATAATCCCTTATAAAAGTAAAGTGCCTCTCTGTTTGAGAGGCTGATAATTTAATAATTGGAAGATTAGCCTCTCTTCAGCTGGGTATTTGTGAACATTTTAATAATATACCGACAAGTTTTCATACCTTAACAAACTTTGGTTTTTAATATAAATTGAAGTATAGTTAATTTAACAAAGAAACAATGATCACCTATTATAACAAATCTGTCAATCAAATAATTAAATTCAATGTGTGCATTTACTAATTATTTAACGAAAAAATTTTAACCGTATTACAGTTTTTTGAGAAAAAAGTCTTGTAGTTATATAATCGCAATAGCACTGACACGATCGCTTTCCTTGAGGCGCATCAATCTGACCCCTGAAGTTTGGCGGTTGCGGTCCGGCAGATTATTTGTGGGTATTCTTACCGCCTGTCCGTGCAGGCTGATTATTAACAATTCCCTGTTGGGATCGTCCAGAATCCTGGCACAAACGAGAGTTCCTGTTTTATTATTGATACGGGCTGCAAAAACACCTTTACCGCCGCGTTTTTGAACGGGGAACGATCCCAGTTCCGATACCTTGCCAAAGCCGTTTTCAGAAACAGTTAATACCTTGTCTTCGGTGCGCCTGACGATATCCATAGAAATAACTTCGTCTTTGGCATCTTGTAATTGTATTCCCCTTACTCCCATAGTAGCCCGACCTGTTTCGCGTACGTCTTTTTCATAGAAGCGGATGGATTTGGCGCTTTTGGTAATGAGAATTGCCTCATTATTCCCGGTAGTTGGTTTTACCCAAATGAGTTCATCATCCGCTGTAAGTTTAATGGCAATCAGGCCGTTGGAGCGGATATTTTCAAATTCTGATAAAGCGGATTTTTTTATAAGACCTTTTTTTGTTGACATAAATAAATACTTATAGGTCTTTTTTTCAGATTTTACTTCTCCTTCCTGCAGAACGTCCTCGTCATAAAACTCTCCGGTGCTGCTGCGGGTTAAAATGCTGGTGACCAACTCACCCTGGTCAATATTGATTAAATTCACTATGGCCTGCCCTTTGGCAGTCCTGCTGAATTCCGGAATTTCGTAAACTTTCTGGATGAAAACTCTGCCTTTATTTGTAAAGAACATGATATCGTCGTGGCTGTTGCAGCTGAAGATATGGGCAACGCCATCGTCGTCCTTGGTAGTCATGCCTTTTTTGCCGACTCCTCCCCTTCTCTGCAGCTGGTAAACATTCTGCTTCATACGTTTAATATATCCCTGTTCACTGACGGTGATGATTACTTCTTCCTTTTCAACCAGGTCTTCTTCACTGAATTCTCCGACTTTTCCTTTATGGACCTTGGTTCTGCGTGTATCTCCTCTTTTTTCGCGTAAAGCAGCCAGTTCGTCGGCAATAATTGTGAGTACTTTTTCCGGTGTTGCCAGAATGTTCAATAATTCTTTAATAGTAAACTTGATCTGCTTGTATTCGTCTTCAATTTTTTGTCTTTCCAGGGCTGCCAGCCTGCGCAATTGCATATCCAGGATTGCCTGCGCCTGGATTTCCGTAAGTTTGAACTTTTTCATCAAATTGGTTTTGGCAATATCGGCATCCTTGGAGTTTCTGATAGTCTTAATTACTTCGTCCAGGTTATCAAGGGCAATTATCAAACCTTCAAGAATATGCTCACGTTCGCGCGCCTTTGCCAGATCGAATTCTGTGCGTCTGATAATTATTTCCTGGCGGTGCTTTACGAACAGTTCCAGAATTCGCTTGATATTTAACAGCCTGGGTTCATTGTCGACCAGGGCAACCATATTGACGTTAAAGGTTTTTTGCAGCTCTGTGTATTTATACAGTTTGTTGAGAATGGTTTTGGGTTTGCCGTCTCGTTTAATGTCAACGGCTATGCGCAATCCCAGTTTATTGCTTTCATCGCGCAAGTCCGAGATGCCTTCGATTTTCTTGTCCTTGACCAGGTTGGCGATTTTAGTAACCAGGTCTGCTTTGTTAACCTGATACGGCAGTTCGGTAATAATAATCTGGTATTTGCCCCCCTTGGTTTCTTCGATTTTGGCAATAGCCCGCATGATTACCCGGCCTCTGCCAGTAGTATAAGCCAGGACAATTTCATTAGCGTCATAAATTTCAGCACCGGTTGGAAAGTCCGGTCCGGGAATTATTTTCAGGATATCTTTCAACTCCACTTCGCTGATAAAAGACGGAAAACGCTCTGCAGAAAGTTTTTTAAGGTCTTCTGTGGTTCTAATACTTTCCCAGTACTTTTCAACTAGAGAAACTTTATCAGCCTGATTTCCTGCTTTAATTAAAATTAGCAATGCTTCAACTACTTCCCCCAGGTTATGCGGCGGAATTTTGGTTGCCATACCTACAGCTATGCCTTCAGCTCCGTTTAACAGCAGGTTCGGCAGCAGTGCCGGCAATTTTTCCGGCTCCAGATAGCTGCCGTCATAGTTGGGAATAAAGTTAACCGTATTTTTATCTATATCATTGATAATTTCCATGGCGTTTTTGTGCAGCCTGGCTTCGGTGTATCTCATGGCTGCGGCAGAGTCGCCGTCAACCGATCCGAAGTTGCCCTGGCCGTCAATCAGGGGATAGCGGTAGCTGAATAATTGCGCCATGCGCACCATGGCATCATATACAGCCACATCTCCGTGGGGATGGTATTTGCCGATAACTTCCCCTACAGTTCTGGCAGATTTTTTATAGCCCCGGTCCGGCAGGAAACCCTGCTTAAACATGGCATAAAGGATTCTTCTTTGCACCGGCTTCAAGCCGTCTTTGACATCTGGCAAGGCCCGCGCCACAATAACACTCATAGCATAGTTAATGTACGAGGTGCGCATTTCTTCAGAAATATTGCGGTCAATTACTTTTTTATTGTTATTGTCGCCGTTCAGTAAATTCAGCATTTGTGTGCTGTTAAATCAGCTAATTAATTTATTTAAATGTCTAAAATTGCGTGCTTGCTGTATGCTTGGATAAATTTTTTCCTTGGTAGTACTTCGTTTCCCATCAATACCTCAAAAGTTTTGTTGGCTTCTTCAGCATCTTCTATGGCAATTTTCTTTAAAACGCGGTTGTTGGGATCCATAGTGGTCTCCCATAACTGCTCGGCATTCATCTCTCCAAGTCCTTTGAAACGCTGGATATATTTGGCGGTTTTGCCTTCTTTGTTGAGCTGCTGAAGAATCATATCACGCTGTTCTTCGGAAATTACCCAGTAATTTTCGTCTTTACTTACTTCAATTTTAAATAAAGGAGGCTGGGATACATACAAATACCCCTGCTCTATCAAAGATTTCAAGTGCCTGAAAAAGAAAGTCAGAATTAAAGTGACAATATGCTCACCGTCAACGTCGGCATCTGTCATTAGGATAATTTTATGGTAGCGCAGTTTTTTCATGTCTACGGTCTCCCCTATTCCGATACCCAAAGCCACAATTAAATCTTTTAACTTGTCATTGTCCATGACTTTATCTATCCTGTATTTTTCGCTGTTTAAGGGTTTTCCCCTTAAAGGCAGGATAGCCTGGGTTTTACGGTCCCTGGCCTGCTTTGCCGAACCGCCAGCAGAGTCACCCTCAACAATGAAAATTTCGCATTCTTCAGCCAGTTTTGAAGAACAGTCAGCCAGTTTGCCCGGCAGGCTGCCTCCTTCAAAGGCACCTTTGCGGATTACGGCTTCACGGGCAGCTTTGGCTGCTTTTCTGGCTTTACTGGCAAGAATAGCCTTGCCGATTATGAATTTTCCGTCTTTGGGATGTTCTTCTAAAAAGGAATCCAGGGCATCTGCTACAACTTTGCGGACAATTTGAGTAACTTCGGGGTTATTGAGCTTGATTTTAGTCTGACCTTCAAATTGCGGTTCATGCAGCTTTACCGAAACAATTGCCGTAAGGCCTTCTTTGGTGTCTTCTCCGCCTAATTTAAGTTCTTTGTCTTTTTCAATGGCAATTTTTTCCAGATAATCATTTAAGCTTTTGGTTAAAGCTATGCGGAAACCTGCCAGATGAGTCCCGCCCTCGGTGTTGAAAACATTATTGGCAAACGCCATCACCCTTTCCTGGATGTCGTCTATATATTGAAAAGCCACCTCCACCTCAACGTTTTCATAAGACTCACGTACGTAAAATATGTCATTGTGAACAACTTTGTAAGGATTATTGATCTGCTTGACATAAGATTTGACTCCGCCTTCGAAGTAAAAAGTATAATCACGGACAAGTTTGACAGCACTTTTATCAATTTTTCTTACCTCGGGTTTGCGGTTGTCAATGACCCGGAGCTTCAATCCGCCGGTCAAATATGCCTGCTGGCGGAAGCGGGTGTGCAGGTTTTTTAGAAAAAAGTCC
>DATDWK010000078.1:0-3580 GCA_035289685.1 Candidatus Dojkabacteria bacterium | reverse complement strand
AAGCATTTCCGCGTCAGTTATCCCTGATGCCTTAACTGCTTCTGCAGCTTTGAAAAGAGCTGCATTGAGTTGTATTGCTTGAGAAAAGAGCCCTTTATTATCATTCTCCAACGTTGCACTATCCGGTGTCAGTACTGTAGTTGTTAGTTTAGCATTATTTAAAAGAGCTGTGCACAACTGGTCTGATGTGCCTGAAGTGAAATCTAAAATTTCAGCCACATTATAATTATCATATGTTGTAGCTGATATGTCTGCTTGCAGTATGCTTTAATTAGTATTTAGGTCCAATTGTCCTCTTCTTCGACCAAGGACTAATTCCGAATATTCCCTTAAAGGTTCAGTTTCAGGCTGCTCACTTGCCCTAACCGTTCTAAGTATCCCGAGCTGTCTTGAGTATGCTGAACGAACCAGTCTTGTTTTTCCTTCGGCGTTCTTTTCCCGGTATGTTATATATATAATTCCATTAATATGTTGATATTATACAGAAAAATAAAATAAAGTTATAAGTTTTATTGTCAGTTATAAATTAAGAATGAACTTGTTATCGATTCACAGATTTTGAAGGGTTAAGTCTACCCGTTATATAACATGATTCATTATATAATTCATGTTATAATTATACTGGTTAACTCGTGATATAAAAATTAACTTTTAACATATTAAAATGGCAATAGGTTACCAAGAATTATGTCAGGCGTGCCGTACATAATATGAGACTGCTAAAGAGATTGCTGACTGCACTCTTTTAGCAGGTTTGCCGGATGGAAAACAATCTACCGGTTCTGATGTGTTATTAACTGTGCAGGATGTAACTGAAAATTGTGCTGCTACTTTTGCAGAAATGTTAAAAAAGGGTTGTTCTGCCAATTGTCTGGCTCTGGCTTTGGAAAGAGCAGGAAAATTACTTGTTGGCAGTATGATTCCGCAGGGTGAAATAGCAGCTACCCTAGGGGAATATGGACTTGATAGAAATACACCTCTATTGAAAGCACTTTTACTCAAAATTCCCGTTGCTTATGAGAGCGTTCCGGCAGAAGCGCTATGAGTCGAACCTTAATATAAATTTTTATCCCAGAAGCGTTAAATATTTCCTGAAATATATCTGCTGTGCTCTAGTTATAATAATGCTATTTTGCTAAAAATTCTTATGTTTGGAGGAAGTTATTTTTAAAGATGAGAGTTGCTTATGACGAAATATGCCAAGAGTGCCGGAACGGTTTAGATGCAGCCATGCTAGATGACGAACATGGTATTCTTAATGTTGTATGCCAAACGGCCAGAGGTATTCCCAGATATAATGAACCGTAAACCAATGCTGACAGAAAATTGAGCAGTTTTGCCAATGCAGTTGCCGCAATGTTACAAAGGCTTTGTCCGCCGGGTGCTTTTGAAGAAGCTTTTTTAAGAATCCAACGATTTTCACTCCAGAACGGACTTCCTCAGGAAATTGTTAAAGCTGCATTTGATAAAAAAGGGGCAAGATGATGTGGCGCAACGCCGGGATCCTTAAACTTTGTCAAGCCTGGCATACTCCAGCGATAATTCTTTTTCCCCCTGCGGAAAATTTACGGTAATAATTGTGTCGTCAATATCTGAAATAGTGCCGATACCGAATTTCTCATGCCTGACCTTATCACCGATGTGGAAATCAGGCAGGACTGCCTCCTGCGCTGCATCAGTGAAATCAGATAAAGATTCCAGGCTGCCGCTGTAAAATGATTCAGATTCGGCCAGTTCCACAAGGTTTTCTGGAATATCTGTGACAAAACGGGAAACTGGATTTGAGGTAAAACTGCCGAAAAAAGTGCGGGATTCCGTGTAGGTTAAAAAAAGTTTACTTTTTGCGCGCGTGAGGGCAACATAAGCCAGCCTTCTCTCTTCCTCCATTTCACCCGGGTCCAGAAAAGACCTGCTGTGGGGGAAAATTCCCTCCTCCATTCCTGCAATAAATACGTAACTAAATTCCAATCCTTTAGAGGCATGAATGGTCATCAGGGTAACCTTGTCATTGGTATTTTCCAAGTCTTCGATGTCTTGTTCAATCAAAGCTACTTCTTCCAGGAACCTTTCCAAGCCGATCCTGGGCGGCAGGGAATCGAATTTGCGTGCCACGGTTTTTAACTCCTGGATATTTTCCAGACGGGCCAGGTTTTCCTCGGTGCCGTCGTCCAGCAGTTTTTTATAACCCGATGCTTCCAGCAGCAGATCAATGAGCATAGCCACTGTTGCAGTTTGGGTATAGTCTTTGAGTTCGTTTAAAAGTTCACAAAATTCTGCAACTCCCCTGCCGAATGTATATAGTTGTTCCGGGTCAAGACCCTGTAAAAAAGCCAGAACGGACTTTTTTTCCTTGACGGCCAGCTTGGTAAGTTCGCTTAAGGTCTTCGGACCGATACCCCGGCGCGGTACATTAATAACGCGCTTCAGGCTTACATTATCAGCAGGATTGGATAAAAGGCGCAGATAAGCAAGTACATCTTTGACTTCTTTGCGTTCATAAAAACGGACGTTGCCTACAATTTTATAGCGGATATTCAGTTTTAAAAAAGCTTCCTCAAGGCTGCGCGACTGGGCATTGGTGCGGTAAAGAATGACAATCTCGTCCGGATTTTTGCCGGTGTCGAGTAAATCTTTGATCTTGTTGCCGATCCATAAAGCCTCGTCTTTTTCATTTAAAGCCTGGTACAAGGTGATGCCTTCTCCCAAGGCATTTTCTGTCCACATAGTTTTTAATTTCTGATTCTTGTTCAGCCGGATAACAGCGTTGGAAGCTTCAAGAATTTTTTTGGTGGAGCGGTAGTTTTGCTCCAATTTAATTACTTTGGTATTGGGGTAATCCCTTTCGAAATTTAAAATGTTCTGGATATTTGCTCCGCGGAAACCGTAGATGGACTGTGCATCGTCTCCGACCACGCAAATATTCCGGTGTTTTTCCGAAAGGAGTTTGGTAAAAATATACTGGGCATGGTTGGTGTCCTGGTACTCGTCTATCAGAATAAATTTGAAGATCTGCTGGAACTTTTTTAAAACTTCTTCATGCTGTTCAAACAACTTAACTGTCTTCATGATCAGATCGTCAAAGTCCATAGCAGAATTATCTTCCAGAATTTTTTGATAAACCGGGTAAACCTGCGACACTTTTTCCAGAAAATAGCCGCTGGCATATTTTTGATAAGCTTCGGGTGTTACCAGTTCATTTTTGGCCGAGGAGATATAGCTTAAAACAGCCCGCGGGTTGATATTTTTATCGTTGAATTCCAGCCTTTTAAAAGCTTCCTTGACCGTATCCAGCTGGTCAGCCGTGTCATAAATTACAAACTGCGGATTGATACCTAAATTTTTGGCATTGGCTTTTAGTATTTTCAGGCAGATGGCATGGAAAGTGCCCATCCAGGGGAGCTGCAGCCTGTGTCCCAGAGTACGCTTCAACAGAAAAGCAATGCGCTCCTTCATCTCATTGGCTGCCTTGTTGGTAAAGGTCACCGCAAGAATACTGTCTACAGAGGCGTATCCCTTTTCCAGCAAATGCGCGATTTTGTGCACTAAAACTTTTGTTTTACCGCTGCCCGCCCCTGCAAGA
>DATDWK010000077.1:0-4044 GCA_035289685.1 Candidatus Dojkabacteria bacterium | reverse complement strand
GGAACTAAGCAAAACTTCTTCATAATTATCACCGTAATAATCCCTTTGATATTCACTCAAGCAGTCAAAACCCAGTATGATATTTACCGAGTATTTATCAATTTTCCTGGTAGTTTCAACGGCTTTATTAATTTCAGACATTGAGCAGTTGGGATGGCAGGATGCGGGTTCTTCATTAATGTTCTCGTCTGGAATACCACTTCCAGTAAGGTTCCCAGGTGTGGGAGTCAGATTTACTACTTCTTCCGGTGATTTGACGTTGGGAACTGCATTTATCAAAAAATACAAGACAATCCAGATGCACCCTATTACTATTAGAGAATAGACTACCAATCCCGCTAAAATTAACAGTCTGCGTTTTCGCATAATTAACTTTAAAACTATACTATTTTAGCAATATCATAAAAGAAAAATAAGGGGCTCGGTTGTCAATTTTTAATCTTTGGGTTAAGATTTAAACTACTCTACTTTTTATCAAGTAATATATGCCTAAATTCACTTTAGCCCAACTGCCTTATCCTTATAACGCTTTAGAGCCGTATCTTGACGCAAAAACCATGGAAATTCATTACACCAAACATCACCAGACCTATGTGGATAAGCTGAATGCAGCTCTCAACGATTTTGAGAACCTGCTGCAGCAATCTCTGGAAACTTTACTAAAGAATTGGAGCACCCTGCCTGAAGCAGTAAGACTGCCGGTAAGAAATTTCGGCGGAGGACATTTAAATCACACGCTTTTTTGGGAATCTCTGCAAAAAGGCGGCAGTAAACCTTCGGAAAAACTGGAAGCTACATTAAAAAAATCTTTCGGCAGTTTTTCCAAGTTTCAGGAAGAATTTTCCGCAAAAGCAGCAAGTCTTTTCGGCAGCGGCTGGGCTTGGCTGGTTCAGGAAAGCAATGGTAGTCTTATGATTATACAAACTGCTAACCAGGATAATCCCATCATGACCATGTCAGTTAGACCGCTATTAGGACTGGACGTTTGGGAGCATGCATATTATCTGAAATATCAAAGCCGCCGTCCAGAATATATCGATGCCTGGTGGCATGTTGTTAACTGGGAAGAAGTTGAAAAACGCATGTTATAAAGGAACTAAAAATTAAGTATTCCTAAAAATCAGTACACATATATGGAGCCTAAAAAAGCCTATAAATTTTGTTTAAAGTGCGCAAGTCCATGGAAATACGAGAAAAATAAATTTACTTGTGCCAATTGTGGATATGTATTTTTTATAAATCCTGTGTCCTGTGTAGTTCTGATTATTGAAAATGATGAAAATGAAATTTTATTGGTAAAAAGAAAACATCCTCCTAAAGCTGGTACCTGGGATATACCTGGAGGTTTTATGGAACCTGGTGAAACAGCTGAAGAATGTGCAATAAGAGAAATTAAAGAAGAATTGGGAGTTGATTTGCAAAATTTAAAATATTTGGCCTCCTATGCTGATAGGTATGAATATAAAAGGGTTAATTATTACACAATAGGATTTGAATTTTCTGCGCAAATAAGAACTCTTCCTAAAGTTGCTCATGATGATATTTCCCAATTCCGGTTTTTTTCAAAGCATAAAATTCCCTATGATAAAATTGGATTTGCTTCAGTAGCTAAAGGTATTAAGAACTATTTTCTCGAAAAGTATGATTAAAAAAGTTAAGTTGAAAATCTTAGAGATTTTTAGCTTCCAGCCATCTTTCGCAGTCAATTGCAGCCATACAGCCCATGCCAGCTGCAGTTACTGCTTGCATATAATGAAAATCGTGCACGTCACCGGCAACAAAAATTCCGTCTACTGAAGTCTTAGTTTTGTCGTAAACTTTTACATACCCTTTTTCATCTAATTCGATGGAGTTACCCAGATAAGCAGTATTAGGATTATGCCCTACTGCCAGAAAAACACCATCCAGTTTTAATTCCGACTCTTTATTGTCCTTTTTATTAAACAACTTTACTCCAGTAACTTTTTCGGAACCTAAAATTTCTTTGACCTCGGTATCCCAAAGCACTGTAATTTTTTGGTTTGCCATTGTCCTGTCTTGCATAATGCGCGAAGCTCTAAATTGATCTCTGCGGTGGATTATATAAACCTTAGAAGCAAAACGTGTTAAAAATGTTGAGTCTTCCATGGCAGTATCACCTCCGCCGACAACTGCTAAAACTTTTCCTTTAAAAAAAGCCCCGTCACAAGTAGCACATGTAGAAACACCTTTGCCGAAAAACCTGTCTTCTCCCGGAACTCCAAGTGTCCGTGCTGAAGCACCTGTTGCAATGATTATTGTACGTGCATCATACTCTATATTATTGGCAAAAACTTTTTTTATTTCACCTGAAAAATCTACTTTCTGCACATTTTCATACTTGATCTCCGCGCCGAATCTTTGAGCCTGCTTTAACATCAATTGCATTAATTCCGGGCCTTTAATGCCTTCAGGGAAGCCGGGATAATTTTCTACATCAGTAGTTGTCATTAATTGGCCGCCAAAGTTCAATCCGGCAAAAACTAATGGCTGTAAATTAGCGCGGGCGTTATAAATAGCAGCTGTAAGCCCTGCCGGACCGGAACCGATAATAATTGATTTTCTGATTGTTTCCAAAGAATCTCCCATCTGACTTTAAAATAAAATTTTACCTTTGCATATTAAAATTCTCATCTAAATCTAACACATATTCTTTGGGCGATTCAAGGATAATTTTTTAAACTTCAACCTGTTTCACTTCGACTAAATCTTCTGCCTCTCGTGTACCTATAGGAAGGAACCAATTAAAAAAAGGAGGTTTTCTAGTGGTTTTATACAAGACAATTTCTCCTAATTGAGGAGTTAAACCCTGTCTCCATAAAACATCCTCAGGAAAATAATCCTCACCATATATACTTAAAGCTCGAAGCCTTCTGTCCATTTCTTTTTCTCCATATCTTACACCAATCTCACAACCATCAGAAATATCTCCGGCAAGAGTAAAACCATTGATTCTTGGTTCCAAACCTGGCTGCCGCCTTGTTATCCTATTCCATATTGTTGCTGCGATATTTCTTCCAGGTGGTTTAGGCGAATCCAGCAAGTGTCTGTTTACCGGACCATTCATCCTTTCAGTACTTATTAAAACTTCTGCAGCTAAAGAGTATAATAAACTGTGAAGAGCTGTCTCACCTGAAAATGGAGGTAAGATAACTACTTCAGGAGCAGCTCTTTTTACTACATTTAATAACACTCCTTTTAAACTTGCAGTATGTATCAAACCATAGAGGGGTAATTCAAAATTACAACGCCACTTGGCACCGAGTAATTCTGCTGCCTGACTGGCTTGAAGTATAGTCGGATCAGTTTCATATGGGCTGATTAATGAAAAATCAACAATGCCAACAGAGGTTTTGGGAACTGTTCTTGCTATATAACTTCCCAACGAAAGATCAACATCTCCCGGATAAACACCAAATACTACCTTATTAACAGGAGTTATCCTTCTACCTAAAATATATTTCATTTAACTTTGAAAATATTATGAGATATTTTTGCTTTATTTTAGAATAAACTTTTAGAGGTTTAAATACCAGTGAATTGTAAAGAGAAAGTTGCAGGGATAATAAAATTTAAAATGGTGAGCGCGGCGGGATTTGAACCCGCAACCAAAGGATTAAGAGTCCTCTGCTCTACCGTTGAGCTACGCACCCCGATTTATGACAAAATTTATTAATTTTTTTGAGTCTTTAAAAAAATGCATCCGAAGGGAGTCGAACCCCCAACATCCGGTTCCGAAGACCGGCGCTCTATCCAGTTGAGCTACGGATGCCCTGATTTAATCTCGCTAATTTTCAGCGAAATATTATGCATAAAAACTATTAAATTTTATTAAACAACAACAGCTAACAAGTACAACTTTAAACCTAAGCTGTAACCTGTTAGCTGTATTTTAACACAATCTTATTTAAACGGGTTAACCATTCCCTTAATCTCTTTATTGGGATCCAGTCCAATAATCAGATCCGGTCTTTCACCCTTCTTTACTCGCATTTTTAGGAACTCTGCACCTGAAGCAGTTTTAAC
>DATDWK010000076.1:0-3787 GCA_035289685.1 Candidatus Dojkabacteria bacterium | reverse complement strand
ACGGTGCAATTCTCCCCTGGAGCATATACACTGCAGGTTTGATTTCCTGCTCTGCCAGTTTTTTAAATAATTCAGCGAGCACCACAGTCATCTCATTCCGCAATGATGTTCCCTCAAGCTTTTCCAGATAAGTACAAAATTTAGAAAATTTCATGTTTCAATTAAAAATTAATATTAAAATCTTTAGTATTTAAAAAACTGATCAGATAATTTACTTTAGCTTGTAAAATTGTATCGCCGCTGTTAATATATTCCCGCAGCTGCGATGTTTCTTTACTGTTTAATAATGCAGCAAAAGTTTCTGCCTTATCCTCCTCCAGTCCGCACATAGCATAACCGCTGAAAAAACCCTCCTGCCTTGTCGGTAAGTTACCATAACAGCTGGCGCCGCCTGCACCGTAGTCAAAGTTTTGGTCATTAAACGCGTCCCAATTAGGGTCAAAATAGTAAGCATCACCGTAAAATTCCTGCTCAACATTATGGTAAAGTTCGTGGTGCACTACATGCCTGCCGTAAACGTATGTACCGCTTAAGTAGATATCGTAATACAAGTTTTCCTTAAAATAATCAGGAGCAGCAGATCTATAAGTACCCCCTACCTTATTGCGTTTTACAAAAACAATATTTTCTAAATTGATATTTTGGATAAACTTTACCGGATATTTGCTGAATTCCTCATTAAACATAACTACATATTCTAAAAGCTTGTCAAAATCACTGTTGGTAAGCGCCTCATATTCATGTGCTGAACCAAATGATGATGCAGGCAGCTGGATAAAGCAAATACCAATCTGATATTTATTTCTCAAATTACTCAGGATGCTGTTTAATTCTGCATTGGATGTGGAATTTACCTGGGGATCACACTCTTCAACGGTATTTTTTTTGGTGGGTGCTATACTAGGAGAGGTTCTGCTGCCGGTTAGCTCCGGAGTAGGTTTAAGGGACACTGTGACAGCCGGGGTCTGGTTTAATTCCAGATTATATTCGTCGGCCAGCCTGGAAAAAACGCTGTAAATAACAATAACACTTCCTACAGTTATAATAATACAACAACCGAGCAGACCGCCTACCGCCAAAATAATCTTTTTATTTTTATCCATTTATAAAAATTTTAAGTTAATGGACTGTCAACTGGTAATTGGAGGCTTTCGTCCTGCCCTTCTTAACAATCAGGCCTTTCTCCATAAGATCTTTCAGGTCGCGCAAAATTGTATCGTCACTGATTTTAGGGAATAATTTACCGAAATCGGGATTTTTGAATTCCCGGTATTCTTCTATGTAATTAATGATGTCAATCTGCCTTTCATTTAAAGCAACCTGCCCCAACTTGGTGCGCAGTCTGCGGTCCATGCTTAGCACCAGAACCTGCTCTTTAACCCGGTGCAGTTCTTCGCTGACCCCGTCGGTAAAGTATTCCAGCCAATTGGTCAGATCGCTTTCGTGGGCACTGTCCAGAGCGTCATAATAGCGCTGCAAATCTTGGTCATAATGCTCTTCCAAAGAAAATAATCTGTTGATATCATAACCGTCGCGGTACATTGACCATGTGGCAATAATTCTTGCAGTTCTGCCGTTTAAATCCACAAAAGGATGGATGCGCACGAATTCAAAATGCAAAATACCTGCTTTGATTAAAGGATGCAAATCACCTGCTTCACCGGATTTACTACCGGCAGAATTTTCTGCTGCTACCCGATCCCAGTCGACTATTTCCCCTACCTCTAATTCCAGTTCGTCATGATCAGGAGCATCGAAAATCACTTCCCCGCTGAAGGAATTAACAACCACGGCATTGCGTTCACGGAACACTCCAAGATATTTGGGATGCAGGATTTTTTCTCCAAGCCTTTTATGCACTGAAAAAATAAACTCCAGGTCTAAAGTTTTACCTTGGTAGCTGCTGAGAAACTCAATAACATTGCGGTAATTGATAATCTCCTGAACATCGCGCAGCCTAACCGTCTCCACCTGCTCACCTGCCACAATTTTCTGGGTTTCCAGCAAATCCAGCTTATTGCCCTCTATGGCAGTAGAATGATGGATGGTCCTGATTAAAGCCTGGCTTTGAAATTTTCTTTCCCAGTAAGGCACCAGCGGTGAATTCTCAATGATCTGCTTGGCAGCTTCTGCCTGGGCTACATTATTAAGTATTTTATTGGAAATGGAAAATTGCGGTGAATATGCCATGGCTTTTTAACTTGTTTTTCTGGTAAATCCAGAAGTTCTTTTAAAGTAAGAAATACTTTGCTGACTTGGTTGTCCCCTGTTTCTTGACCAGCTTTTTATTTATCAATACTGCTAAGTCCCTGCGTAAAGTTCTTTCGGTGACTCCCTTAACTTGTTTTAAAAAAATTGCCATTTCTGCTTTTCCCAGGCTGGAGTGCAATACCTTTAAAATTCTCTGCTGCCTGCTTGTAAGATTGCTTGTCTGGGATAATTTGGACGCTTCCCTATGCGGCTGTTGTTTCCTGTTAAAATTGCCCCCCAACAGCTGGTATCTTTTGGCAAAACGGTAACCCATATAAACAGATCCAGCGAATACGATAACTCCCAGAATTTTGCGTAAAATATCTTTCATTAAATTTTAAAAATAAAAGTTAAATTATTTATTTTATTTTTATTTCCTGCATATCATGCCAGTTAAAGCCTGCCTCTACTCCAAGCTTAATCGGCACCTGCAATTTCCAGACACCCAGCATGACACTTTTAATGTCTTTAATGAAATCGAGTAACTTTCCATCTGATATTTTAGCTGTATTTACTGAAAAAATTAACTCGTCATGCACCTGTAAAATCATGCGTGCAAAATCAGCGTATTTTGTTTCTATTTTTTTTTCAGACTGAAGCATAGCCAGCTTCATCATGTCTGCGGCAGCTCCTTGCAGGGGAAAATTAATTATTTCCCGTTCAGTTGCCGATCTTAACTGGAAATTGCCGGCATGAAGCAAAAACGTATCCCTTCTTCTTCCCAAAATTGTCTGCACAAAAGGTTTGCTGCGGGCCTGTTCCAAGTAGTCGTGAAAAAATGAGCTGACTTTGAGATAACTGGCATAAAAAGTTTCAATAAATTCCTGGGCTTCTTCAGTAGGAATTTTCAAACTCTGCGATAAACCGTAAGCGGAAATACCGTAGACTACACCGAAATTTACAGTTTTACCCGCGCGCCTTTGTTTGGAAGTTACTTTTTGAACCGGAACATGAAAAATTTTACTGGCGGTTAGGGTATGAATATCTTTATTTTGTTTAAAAGTTTCTATTAACTTTTCCTCTCCTGAAAAATCCGCCAGGAGCCGCAATTCCTGTTGTGAATAATCAAAACTGACAAGCAGCTTGCCCTGGTCTGCAACAAAAGCTCTGCGTATACGTTCCGCCCATTGCGAAGATATGGGGATATTCTGCAGGTTGGGGTCGCGCGATGCCAGCCTACCCGTGGCTGCTACTGCCTGCTGGAATGTAGTATGCAGCTTTCCAGTATGCAGATTGATTTGATCAATCAAAGTCTGCGTATAGGTGGATTTCAGCTTGAACAATTCCCTGTAAGCCAGAATATCCGGAATAACCGGATGCTCATTAATCAGATTGAGCAGAATGCGCTCGTTGGTTGAATACCCGCCGGTTTTGGTTTTTCTGCCACCGGTCAGCTTTAATTTACCGAATAAGACCTCTGACAGCTGTTTAGGAGAAGCTATATTAAACTCCATACCTGCCTGGTTGTAAATTTTTTTTTGCAGGTTGTTGATCATGTACTCCAGTTCTCCGGCAAATTCCTGCAAATACCGGCTGT
>DATDWK010000075.1:0-3417 GCA_035289685.1 Candidatus Dojkabacteria bacterium | reverse complement strand
ATGATCTGTAATGATCGAGCCTCCCAACAAGTAGATCATATTCATCAAAACATCCATTCACTTTCTGAAAAGGTTAAACAATCCTTGCAAAAGACCCTTACTCCCGTATTTCTAGTTTATGGTGGTTTAGAAACAGCTGCGACTATTTTTAATCAAAAAGAAAGATTGGATAAGTTAAACGCCAGTCTTGGTGTAGCTGACTGGGGTCCGAAAACAATAAATGTCGGCGATGGAATAATTGTTGAAGTAAATAAAAAAGCTAAACCGGGTGAAGCCGCAGGTGTAATAAAATTCCCTAATGGCCAAGCAGGTTCGCAAGTCGCAAGAGGCCTCAGCCAGGAAGAAGTAGATCAATTCCGCAATAAATAATATTCATTACTTCATCAACTTCAGTACTTTAGAAACAGTCCTTCGATTGAACATCCTGACAATCCGCATAGTATTAAGATCTTCTTATGAATGAAATGGCTTGCACTCAATTCTTCCAACTTGACAAAAAGTCAGACTTTCTGTAAAGTATAATCTGCATATGGTTTACCCCCGCAAACTTTTTGTTTCGCTGAAAAAACACCTGAAACAGCCTCAGGTCACAGTCATCACCGGCATGCGCCGGGTGGGAAAAACTACCCTGGTAAAACAATTACTTGACGAATCTACCACCAATAATAAGCATTATTTCGATCTGGAACGGGTCGATAACCGTGAGCTTTTTTCAGAAAAAAATTTTGACAACATAATAATTTCATTCGAGCGTTTAGGCCTTTCAGTCGGCAAACGCCTTGTTATTGCTCTTGATGAAATTCAGCTTCTTCCGCAAATCACCGGTGTTATTAAATACCTGTACGACAAATACAAAATTAAATTCATTGTCACCGGATCAAGTTCATATTACCTGAAAAATCTGTTTCGCGAATCTCTCTCCGGCAGGAAAAAAATATTCTAGCTCTATCCTCTGGATTTCGGAGAATATCTTGTTTTTAAGGAAAAACCTTACCGGGATCTGCCTTTTAATTCGATCATTTTTAACCCAACAGAATATGAAAATCTGAAAAATGAATATGAACTTTTCATCCGCTTCGGCGGCTTTCCCGAAGTGGTCCTGACCAAAGAAACTGCCGGAAAAATGGACCTTCTCCGGGATATTATTTCCTCTTATATGAATATTGATATCAAATCATTGACTGATCTTCAGAATGAAAGAAGTCTTTACTCCCTTATTAAACTGCTGGCAGCCCGCTCGGCCACACGGTTGGATTACAGTAAGCTCTCGCGTTTAACTGGTATTTCCCGTCCCACTGTCACCTCCTATATTGATCTGTTGGATAAAACATATATCATCCGTCGCCTGCCCGTCCATAGTGCCAACATCGACAGGCAAATTGTCAAAGCGGAAAAGATTTACTTCACTGATACGGGTCTTCTTAATGCTCTTGCTGAAGTTTCATCCGGTATTCAGTTTGAAAATGCGGTTGCCAACCAGCTTTCACTGCGCGGGCAGCTTGCTTATTGGTCGGATAAAAGCGGACATGAAATAGATTTTATCTATAATAAACGCCTTGGATTGGAAACCAAAGAAATGCCTATTCTGGACGATTATACCAAACTTCATCGCTTATCCCGGCTGATTGGCATAAAAAAATATTTCATTATCGGCCGAAACCCAACACCCTCATTCAGACGGTTTATTTGGGCCGGCAGTATACAATAAGAAAAACGGTCCAATGAAGCCATAATTCTCCCCTCTCCAAAGTCAAATTCGGGAAATCCAACAATTCCAGTACAAACTGTTGACTTCTGTATACTATAAGTCTACAATATCACCTTAATTATGGCCGGACCCCCTCTATTCGAAAAAGTAACCAGACGGGATTTCTTAAAAATGACGGCACTTACAGGAGCTGCAGCACTCCTGGCTTCTTGTGATGCTTTGGGTGACGGGATAGTGCGCTACCCCGACTTGGCCGGATTGATAAAAGACAAAAATCATGAAAAAGACCCGGATGTCGAATTTGGCAACGGAAATCGTATCCTGTCCCGGACAGTTGACGCCGTCTATCCTTCTGTAGGAGGTGCGGATAGTGAAACTACAAAAGCAGTTGTTACCGAGCAGCATTTTATCAGGGACAACGTCGGCAAGGTTTTGGTATTAGTGGATCCTCAGGGCAATGTTGTAAACTGTCCCGGGACTTTTGCCAATTCTTTTTCATTACCCGCTCTGGACAGTTTAGTGGCAGGAAATGAAGATGAATTAAACCAAATTTTCGAATACCTGATAGACGGAAAAGATATTAGTTCAATAACAGCCAATTGGAGTGAAGGCAAAAGATCGGATTTGGAAATGATAAAAAGCCAGTGGGGATCTTTACCGGAATCACTGCCTGTTGAAACTTTGCTGGATATTTGGACAACATTGGTTTACCGAGTAGCCAATCCCGAAGAATATGCGCGTTTGGAGGCTCTTGCTCATGCCGGCGGGACGGACGGAGCAATTTATGTCCCCAGGTTAGATAACCTCTACGGAATAAAACGCGAAGAATTCGGTGTAAAGTTTGAGAGGCTGCTTGACAGTTTCCGTGATTTGTTCAGTCCGATACCCAAATCGGATGCATATATTGTCCTGGAACCGAAACAAATCATGGATTTTAAAGAAGTTAAAATTGTCTATGGCAATCCGACCATAGACAGGAACGGACGGATAAAAGACACGAAAAACGTCACGGTAAGACAAGTGGTGACGAAAGGAAGTTTACCTGAACCAAATCGGGCGCTTATTGATTTTGCCCGGCAACTTGAACAGACAAATATTCAGGAAGTTCTCGATCGCGGATTGAAGATTGAAGACGTGGAGACTGTCTATAAAATTCCCGAACAGTATTTAAAATACTTCGCCAGGACCGACCAAAAAACGTCCAGTGGCATGAAGGATCTGGAGATTGTTCCAGTGCTTGAAATACCCTCTGAAGGAAAGATATATCAGATAAGATTAACCGATCGCGATAATTCCGATATTGTTTTCAGTGATTTAATGGTTAATGACTTTGGGGGACCTATAGAAAAAGGTTATTGGGATGTCGACGTAACGGAGTACATCCAGACATTGAATGCCAATGGGGTTAAAGAAGTAAGTCTGGTGGGACTGTTGACGGCCACTGAATTGTTTAACAGATTGGCTTTGCTGGGTTTAAGCGAGGATGACAATTCAATCTTAAGAATAGACGGAGCTTTACCGCACAGCAGGAAGTTAAGGGATATGATGGCTTTATTCCATATGGAGCTGGCCGGTAATCCCGGACTGATCGATCAGTATAAAAATATGCGCTATTTAGCGCCCGTCGAAGCTATACAGGTTCACCGTTATAGTTATACTGATATGCCAGATTTTGCCAGTGAAATATTGTCAAAAGCGAACGGTTTTTT
>DATDWK010000074.1:0-8953 GCA_035289685.1 Candidatus Dojkabacteria bacterium | reverse complement strand
CATGTCAATTTTGGTTAAGGCCAGATCAATAGAACTGGATATTGCTTCGCCTGACTTGGCAGACAATATTACGTTTATAGCAGTCGGCAATTTTTAATAATGTTTTTTATGAAAAAAATTCAAATTATCTTAATTTTAATATTATTTTTATGGTTATTTCCGCCAGTCTTTTCTTCAAGTACAGTCACAGCACAGAGTCCTGAAACTTCCAATACTTCTGATGAATCTGAATCCGGTCTGATAGTTTCCCCGAGCGTCTTAATTGTTGAAGATAAAGACCAGGGCAAAACTTTTACCGTTAAAATTACCAATAATTCGGCAGAAACCTATCAACTTTCAATTGCTGAAACCCGCATAATCCGCAGCGAAGAGGGCAGGCTGGTTCCGGTCACCAGCGACAAAGATAAAAATTTTCTGGAAATTAACGCCAGTGAACTCACACTGACGCCAAATTCTGAAGAAAGTTTCAAAGTCAGATTAAAATTATCTGCGAAAATTACTGACAGATACCCCGGAATTTTAATTTCAAGAAGCACTACCAACAAGAAAAAATCGAGTTCTGAATCTGGTGCTGTTATTATAAATTCAATAATTATTCCTGTGTTAACCCAAAATTTCCAGGGTGAATTAAAAGCGGATAATAATTTAAACATTGACTACTCGGTATTATCACCAAATAATTCCTTCAAAGTCACTGGTGAACTGGCAAATACCGGCGAAAAATTTTTTGACCCCAGCGGCTCGCTGAGCATTTATAAAGACGGGGTAAAATTATATGAACACCAGATTACCTCGCAAGTCCAGGGTTTGTTCTTTCCAGAAGAAAAAAAATCATATAACTTCACCTGGCTGAATAATCTAGACCTTTTACAAAAAATCGGCAATTATACTTTTGAGTCAAAAGTTAATGCAGTCAGTGCCAATAAGACATTTGTCAGCAAAGTGCAATTTTTTTATCTTCCGATTGATATTTTATTGTTACTTTTAGCAGCCGGCCTGTTTTTGCTATTTATATTAATAAAAATTGGGCAAAGAATCTCCAGGCAAAGAAATTACTACGAGAAAGAAGAATTTATACCTGAAGGTGAAAATATTTTGATAAATGCAGATGCTTCAGCTGAAAAAACTTCTTTAAATGAATAATTATTAAGATAAATACTAAAAAAAACAGAAAAAATGCAAAATTACTTAATTTTTTATTAAATATGTGCTAAGTTAATAAATAGAAATAAAAGTAACTGCACTTTAACTAGAACAAATTTGCGCACAAATAAACTATTTTTACAATTCGTCTTTGTTTTCTTAGGATTTTTAAGCCTCAGTCTAGTTTTATTAACCCAGATGCATCTTATTTATGCTTCTTCCGTAAATTCACTTTCAGCATATGCAAAACTGCAAAGACCGCATTTAACTGTGCGCGTGTATGAGCAGGATAATTTTACAGAAAACACAGCTGATTACATTAAAAGGGCAAAAAAGATCAACTTTTTACAACAATACAATCCGGTAACTTTGGTACCAGGCAGGTCGGCTGCTTTGCGCATCAGAAAGGAATACCTGGCACGACTAGCATTTTCTTATACTGTTTCCAAGGTAACATCCAGGGTTTCACGGCTTAAAAATCAGGAAAAATACCCAATATCAGCAGAAATGAGCAAGTATTTGACAAAAAAGGTAGCAGGCAAGTCCATAGTTAATTTAAAAGCTGTTTTGCATGAATCTTATGTACATCTGCAGCAAAGCAAAAAAACTGCCAATTTTTTCCAAAATTTAGAACTGCGTAAATAACAATTTAGAATAGTAACAGATACGCAACAAAAAAAGATATTAAAAAGATTGCCAAAAAAACTAAATTTTAACACTGTCCCGCAGAAAAGCCGTATCAAGATTAAATCTTGAAAAGGCTTTTCTGGATTCTATTCTCGCGTTTCTTATTCGCAAAACAAGTAGCCATATTTTCGGCATATATTCGGTACAATTGCCATTTCCTGTAATACCATAAAATCCGTTCAAATTTTCTCTGTCATGAAAACCGACAGATCATTTTTTTCTGAAAAAGCAATAAAAGTATCAAATAAATTTTAATCAGCTTAAATTTTCTTGCGAATTAATGTAGAATATCCTAGGTAAAATAAATCTAATTTACCAAAAGTTCCTTAAATAATTATGAAAAATTTCTATTTTCAAATAGATCATGATCTTTTGAAACTGTTTCCTAAAGCTCAAATCGGGGGATTACTCCTATCAAACATCCAGCCCTTGGCTGAGTTTAAAACAGAACTACTTGATAATGCGGTAGCTAATGTCCTAGCCGGATTTTTGAGAATCAGCACCAATCTGGAGAGCCTTCAGGGGATTACTTCCTGGCATAAAGTATTTAGTTTACTGGGGCTCAAAACCAGGGATTTTCAACCGTCGCACCTGGCCTTAGCCTTAAGAACTAAAAAAAATAAAGAACTAATACGTATCAATCCTCTGGTTGACATATACAATTTGTTTTCACTCAAAAATTTAATTCCCGTCGGCGGGCATGATGTCAAAGACATCTCTGGAATAACAGTAGGTCCCACCCGGGGTGGAGAAGTATATAAACCCATGAATACTGTTGTGGAAGAACACCTGGTGAATGAAAAAGAGTTTGCTTACCTTGACAATAATAGGCGCATTTTAACCAGGAACTTAGTGTGGAGGCAGTCGGAATACTCAAAAGTGACTGAAAATACAAGCGAATTGTTTATTCCTATAGATGATTTTCCGGGCATTAAAACACCTAGCCAGCTCGAAAAAATTGCCGCAGAACTGCTGGGTTTATTTAACGGGTTTTACAGTTGCGATTCCGAGTTTAAAGTAATTAATAAGTTTAATAATAAAACAGTTTACGGGGATGCAGCCAATCATACCAATATCGAACCAGCTACTGCCGGGATACTACTGGCAAAACCTCTTGTGAATAACACTCCAGCTGCGGTGAAAAAATTTTTTGACAGAAAACTGGATGAAATTTATCCCAGCAGGGAAGAGCTCGAAAAAGCACTGCTTTCCGGACAGCGCTTAAGTTTTTACTTTGGCGCGGATGCCACAGCACCCAAGCTGCACATCGGACATATTGTGCCCATGCTCAAGCTCAGGCAGCTGCAGCAGCTGGGCCACCAGATCATTATTCTGATCGGCGATTTTACCGGCCGCATCGGCGACCCCACAGATAAAACAGCAGCCAGAGTGAAACTTACACAAGAAGAGGTTATGAATAATGCGGCCAGCTACAAAAAGCAGCTTTCCAAATATATTGATTTTGACAATCCGGCAAATCCTGCAGATTTTGTCTTTAATTCCTCCTGGCAGGAGGGTCTGACATTCGGGGATGTTATAGAGCTGGCTTCGCAATTCACTATTCAGCAAATGCTCGAGCGCGATATGTTTCAGGAACGCCTTAAAAATAATAAACCCATTTATTTGCACGAATTTCTCTATCCCTTGATGCAGGGATATGATTCAGTGTTCATGCAGATTGACGGAGAGTTTGGCGGACGTGACCAGACCTTTAATATGCTTGCAGGCAGGCAGCTGGCAAAAACAATGCTGGGTATAAATAAATTTGTGATCACCACTAAATTTTTACTGTCGGCAGACGGTGTTACCAAAATGAGTAAAAGCCTTGGCAACTGTATTTTTATTGAAGATACACCTGAAGACAAATATGGCAAAGTAATGGCTATCCCCGACAGCCTGATTGAACATTATCTGCAGCTGGGTACGGATTTAAGCGACGAGCAAATTTCGGACATGTCCAAAAAATTAAAAGCTACGGAAAATGCCCTGGGTATTAAAAAACAGCTTGCTTATGAAGTGGTGAAACTGCACGATTCCGAAGCAGCTGCCCAAAAAGCCCAGGCATATTTTGAGTCAACCATTCAAAATAAAGAAATTCCAATTAATACCAAGGAAGTCAGCCGTGAAAGCCTGGAAAAAATTGCCAAAGAGGGCAGGGTAGCCTTAAAAGATCTGATATTTGCGTTGGGACTGGCCAACAGCAATGCCGATGCCAAAAGACTGATCATGCAAGGAGCAGTAGTGATCGACGGGAAAAAATTGACCGACAGCAATACTATTCTGGAACTGAAGGCGGTATCGGTTATCAATGTAGGCAAGCTCAACTGGCGCAAACTTGTCTAATATTGTATAAATCTTTTGTAATTCATCTTAAATTAAGTCTATGAAAAAATACCGCAAAATTTTTTGGTGGCTCGTAATCATTTTCGTCATTGTCAGCATAGTAATTATTCCATTAATATCAGTGGTAATAACATAAATATTTCATTAAATTGCATCATTGCTGTTAACAGACCCAATCACAAAAATTCCTTTAATCGGAGGATTTAAAGCAACTTTACTCAATAATTTGGGCATCTTTGCCATTTCCGATCTTATGTACCATATTCCCGTACTTTATAAAGACTCTACCAAACTGGTAGCGCTTAGCGACCTGAAAAGTGAAATCAAACAGACTACAGTAGGGAAGCTGGCCACTATTAGAAATATCCGGCTGCGGGGCGGCAAAACCATGCAAAAAGCTTTAATAAAGGATGATTCGGCAGAGGTCGAAGTGATCTGGTTTAACCAGCCTTACCTGGTAAAATCTTTTTCAAAATATCCCGACGTGATGCTTTCCGGCAAGCTTAATCCCAAACTATTAACTCCACAGATGATTTCACCTGAATTTGAAATCATCAGGGAGGAAGGTAGTGAAAGCGTGCATTTGGGCAGAATTGTCCCTGTTTATGCCCTTACCAAAGGTATAACGGCAAAGTGGCTGCGCTCCAAGTTAAAATGGCTGATTATCCACTTGAGGCAGTTGCCTGACTTAACAGACACTCTTCCCACAGAGATTAAACAGCAATTTTCTTTATTAAGCTTGGTAAAAGCCCTGGAATTAATCCATTTTCCTAATAACAGAAACGATTTGATTGCCGCGCGCAAGCGTCTGGCTTTTGACGAACTGATTGCCATCCAGACAAAGCTGCTGGTAGTGAAACAGCAGAGGATATATGCACAGGGACCTAATATTAAACTCAACCAGGAAGAAATTACTGCCTTTCTTGACCAGCTGCCTTTTAAATTGACTTCATCGCAGGTGCAGGCGTACCAGGAAATCCACCACGACCTGTTAAGAAATTATCCCATGCGCAGACTGCTCCAGGGTGACGTAGGCAGCGGCAAAACTGTTGTTGCTGCATTAAGTGCCCTGCCTGTAATGTCATCCGGTTACCAGGCAGTGTTATTGGCGCCCACATCTGTGCTGGCAAGACAGCACTATCAAACCCTGCTTTCCTGGATTCCCGGGAATTACCGGATAGGATTAATAACCAGCGAAACCAGCAAAGAGATAAAAAATCTCTCCAAACTAGACCTGATTATCGGGACACATGCCATTTTATACCATAAAGACAAGTTAATTTCAGATTTGGGATTGATAATTATTGACGAACAACACCGCTTTGGAGTAGAGCAGAGAAGAGAATTACTAAACTTAAAAAATAGTACATTCATGCCGCATCTGCTGCACCTGACCGCCACTCCAATTCCCAGGAGTATCGCGCTTACCTTGTTCGGTGACCTCGACGTTTCCGTCCTGGTAAAACCTCCCGGAAGGGTAACCACCGAGACCTTTTTGGTACCAGAACAAAAAAGGCAGAAATCGTATAATTGGATCGAAAAAAAACTGACCGAAGGCAACCAGGTTTTTTGGGTGTTTCCGTTAATAGAAGAAAACCTGCAAAATTATGCCGGTCCGGCCCTGCAATCAGCTTCGGAAGCCGGATCCAAAACTACTCAAGCAGTAACCAAAGCCTATCAGCAGCTTAAAAAAATTTTTAAAGGGTATAAAGTGGGTATGCTGCACGGCAGGTTTTCCGGAAAACAAAAAGATAAAATTATCAATGACTTCCGCGGAAAAAAACTGGATATTTTGCTTGCCACAACAGTTATTGAAGTAGGTATTGATATTCCCCAGGCCAATGTCATAATAATTGAAAGCGCAGAAAGATACGGGCTGGCACAGCTGCACCAGCTGAGGGGCAGGGTAGGGCGGAATAACCAAAGATCCTGGTGCCTGTTGTTTACCGGAAAAGAACAGGAACCTGCTGTGACCTCCAGACTGCAATTTTTCTGTAAAGAAAGCAGCGGCATTAAAATTGCCGAATATGATCTACAGGTGAGGGGTCCGGGTGAAGTTTACGGAACAGTGCAGGCCGGCATACCGGAATTAAAAGTTGCCCGGTTCAGCAATAGCCCATTGCTGGAAGAATCCAGGCTTGCCGCTTTAAAATTACTTAATTTAACGCAACTCAAGACATGACTATATTTGCAGCAGCAGTTATCGGACTGATTCAGGGGTTGACAGAAATACTTCCTGTTTCCAGCTCCGCGCATCTGATTATTATTCCGACGCTTTTAAACTGGCCCGTACCTTCATTGAGCTTTGATGTTTTCCTACACGGGGCAACATTATTAAGTATTATTATTTACTTCCGGAAAAAACTCTGGTCAATCTTGCAGAATTCAAATTTACGTTTTAAAAATAAGGAAAACAACAGTAAAAATTCTTCTGGATTGCTTTTAAATCTGATCCTTTCGGCCTTACCCCTGATTCCTTTTTACCTGCTGACAAAATCAATAACCGACAATATTACCGGTCTGCCTTTGCTGGTTATTGTCTTATTAATTTTATTCGGAATACCCTTACTGGTAGTCACCAGGTGGTATGAAAAAAATAACAAAAACATAACAGACCTTACCAATTCCAATGCCTTGGTGGTAGGAATTTTCCAGGCATTATCTCTATTGAGCGGAGTATCACGCTCGGGAATTACGACAATAGGCGGCTTGACTCAGGGATTAAAAAAAACCGCAGCGCAGGAGTACGCCTTTATTACAGGAGTAATCACAATTGGGGGCAGCTTTTTGCTGGAATTGTTCAAAACTTTAAACCAGCCCCTGCAGGAACCTCTTGTAAATTTAATTATCGGAGGGGCAGTGGCATTTATCAGCGGTTATTTAACCATCGGTTTGATGATGAAATTTATCCAAAAGCATTCCCTGGTAATTTTCGGTTATTATAGAATTATTGTCGGCGGGTTGTTTTTACTCTTTCTTTTATTAAGATAACTTGTTTTATTCAAATAAGATATGAGAAAATTTCCGATAACGGCAATCCTGGAAAATATCAGATCGGCACATAATGTAGGGGCTATGCTGCGCACTGCGGACGGAGCCAATATCCAGGATATGTATTTGCTGGGAATAACTCCGTATCCGCCGCACGAGCGTGTGCTAAAAACTGCTTTGGGAGCAGAAAATTCTGTAGCCTGGCACCATGAAAAAAACAGTGCCGCGGCACTCGAAGAATTAGCCGAAAAAATGACCCTGGTGGCCGTAGAAATCACTGAAAATGCCAAAATATACTTCAACAATACTTTTTCCAAACCCGTAGGTGTGATCTTTGGCAATGAAATTACCGGGGTATCTGAATCTGCCTTGAAACTAAGCAACCAGGTGATTAAAATTCCCATGTTCGGCAAAAAAACCTCACTCAATGTGGCAACCAGTTTCGGCATAATAATTTATGAAATTATCAGACAGTGGCAGCAGCATGCTTAGAGTAATTACCGGTTCCGCAAAAAACAAAAGACTCCTGGTTCCGGCAAATGTCACCAGGCCGATTACGGACCGCATTAAAACCTCGCTTTTCGACATTATTAAAGACCTGGTACCCCGGTCCAGAGTCCTGGATTTATTTGCCGGATCGGGTGCCCTGGGTATTGAGGCTTTGAGCAGGGGGGCAAGCAGTGCTGTATTTGTTGACAATAACCCGCAGGCTATAAAAATTATTAATAAAAATTTAAATAACTGCGGATTATTAGATAATACTGCAGTTTATCAGCAGGATGTTACTGAATTTCTTTCGTCTCAATCTAATAGGGGACAATTTCAGATCATTTTTTTAGACCCACCGTTTTCTTTGCCGCAGGATCAGAAACTGGAACTTGCCGATTTATGTTCACGAGTGCTGGAAATCAGCGGGTTGCTGGTATTACGCTATCCTGAAAAAGAAAATTACCCTCATATATACAAAAATCTGGAAAAAAAATTCACAAAATTATACGGCATCAGCGAAGTCAGTTTTTACCAGAAACAGAACGCTGTTTCCTGAATTGCTGCAGTGACAATCATAGGGTAATATGCTAGAATGCTTAAGTATTTTAAGAAACTGAATCTTTATTTGAAAACTTTTTTAATTATTTAAAAATGGGAGCACTACCGAAAAGAAAACTTTCCAAGCAAAGGAAAAACAAGCGCAGATCTCATCTGGCACTTCAAAGTCCTGCGTTGGGCATTTGCCCTGAATGCAAGCATCTAAGACCGGCACACCAGTTTTGTCCGAATTGCGGCAGTTATAAAGGAGTCCAGGTAATTAAGGTAAAATGAGCGACAGCTTCAAAATCAAACGCCACAATGCAAGAATAATCGTTTTACAGAAACTGTTTGAACGTACCTTTCAGACTTCAAAATTTCCCCAAAATAATCTGCCGGAATTCCCTGCAGAAGAACTAAAAGAAGAAACCGACATCCGCGACTTTGACAATAATTTTATGAATCAACTCTTTGTAGGTGTGTTAAAATACCAAAAAATCATGGACAAGGCAATAGCACAGCTCGCTCCAGAGTGGCCTTTGGAAAACATCGGCAAAATAGACCTGCAAATTTTACGCATTGCAATTCTGGAAGGTTTTATTTTAAAATTAACACCGGAGATTGTGGCAATTGACGAAGCTATTGAGCTTGCCAAAGAATTCAGCAACGACCAGAGCAGGAAATTTGTCAACGGAGTCCTGGGAAATCTCATAGCCAATAAAGATAATTTTACCTATTTAAAATCTTAAAAATGCCAAAAGAG
>DATDWK010000073.1:0-5965 GCA_035289685.1 Candidatus Dojkabacteria bacterium | reverse complement strand
GGTTTTAAAGATATTTTTATCCGGAATAAAAGTTATTTTGGTACCGTGTTTATCTGAATTGCCAACTTCTTTGACAAGATATTCGGGTTTGCCCACGTGGTATTCCTGTTGATAATGCCTGCCGTTTTGAAACACTTCGGCTTTCATGTAAGAGCTCAAGGCATTGACTACAGACAACCCTACCCCGTGCAAACCTGAGGATACCTTATAAGCTTCGTTGTCAAACTTGCCTCCGGCGTGCAGGGTTGTGGTGGCTATCTGCAGGGCGCTGACTTTTTTGGCGGGATGGATGTCTGCCGGTATACCCCGGCCGTTATCTTCAATACTGACCGAATTGTCTTCGTTTAAGGTGATGGTGATTTCGTTTGCGAAACCCGCCAGTGCCTCATCAATGGAGTTGTCTACAATCTCAAAAATCAGATGGTGCAGTCCGCTGACGTCAGTATCCCCGATATACATTGCCGGCCTTTTGCGTACTGCTTCCAAACCTTCGAGGATTGTGATTGCCGAGGCGTCATATTTCTTAGTCGCCATTATTTACAGACATTAAAAAATCTAAGTGTATAATAAATGAAATGGACTGCGGTAGAAATAAAAAATGCTTAGACTTTATTTTACCATAAAATCAGCATAAATGTAATTCTCCAGCCTCTTAAATTCAGTTAAAAGCGGTCAGAAAATCATCTTACAATATTATTTAAATGATTATCAAGTAGGAATATGTAAAAGATTGAGTAAAAAATTTCAACGGGTAAAATTGATCACCAGATTCTCCAAAGCCAGTCTGGTATTTACCTTGCTTTCCAGCATTTTCTTTGTTTCATGCACTAACTGAATGTTTTGCAAAGCTTTTTCCTGAGAATTGCCGTGCAACATAGATTGGCGCTGGTCTAAAATCCGTGAAATTAGAAATTCGTCGATTGTCCGGAACTGTTCTTTTTTATTCTGCTTTTTTATTTCCAGAAAAATTCTCTGAATCTCAATAAGATCGGATAAAAGCCTGTCTATATGGTTGCTCTGCGCTTCTGCAGAAAAATCACCATTCCCAGCCTCTGACAATTGTTCAAACGGACCGGAAAATAATATCAGTTCACAGCGCGAAATCACTGTCGGCAGTAATAATTCGTGCTTATTGGTGGTAAGCACAATATTTAAGGATTCGTTGGGTTCTTCAAGAATTTTTAACAAAGAGTTTTGAGCTTCGGTTGTGAGCAGATGGGCGTCGTATATTACTGCCAGTTTGTGCTCGGAAAAGTAAGGTTTGGTTAAAGACCAGGCTTTGAGAATACGGGTTTTCCCTATACTGATGCTGTGTAAGTTTTCACTGGTGATTTCCAGTAGGTCTACTCCGTTTTGTTCGGAAATATTCAGGCTGTTTTTAAATTGCCGCAACTGTTCATAAATGAATTCTTTGGTTGTTGAAGAAATTATTAGAGATTTGCCCATGATAATTATTTTGAAATCTGCTTAATAATCAAGAGATATTTGACTTTGACTGTGCTTTCACCTAGTATTTATCAAGAAGAATTTTCACTTTGGATTAATATTTTTAGGCTAAACAAATTTAGAGTAAATGTCAACTGGTACACTGCCCCAAAAAGATAGTAGTGTTATTCAAACTGACCCAAATTCTCCCCAGGGTGTGGCTGTTGATCCTAATTTATTTGCTTCTGCACCGGCAGCAACAGCTTCGGCTACAGATACTTCAGCAGCTCCGGTCAGTGTTCCCAATGATGTTACCAGTCCTGCAGCGGCTGCCGTCCAAGTTTTAAAGACTTCCAATGCTTTACTGCCGGCAGATCCAGCAGCACAAGGTTTGGACCCTGCAAATTTAGTAAGTTCCAGTTCGGCTATGCCTTTAGATACCAGCAACCTCTCGCCGGTATTGGCGGGAAACATTGCTGATAAGCTTTTTGAAAAAGGAGTAATAGACGGTGAGCAATTGAAAAAGATCAAGTTCGAGGCATTGAATACCGGGCAGCCTGTTGAAGAAATAATTTTAAACGGCAATTATGTTTCATCGGAAAAGCTGACCGAAGCCAAGGCTGATTTTTTCCATATGCCCTTTATTTCCGTGAGTAAAATAAACATCCCTATTGAGGTTTTAAATAAAATCAGCCCTGAAAATGCCAAAAAATATTCAGCTGTTTCCTTTGAAGAAGGTCCAACTACAGTTAAAGTTGCCATGGTTGATCCCATGAATATTGAAAAGGTTCGTTTCTTAAGCAGGCTTATCGGTAAAAATGTGGAACCGTATTTTGCGGATCCCGCTTCGATTAAGGCAATTATAGAAACCAAATATGGTGCGCAAATAGGCTCCGAAGTCACTGCTGCTTTGGCAGATGTCGGCGAAGTAGTTGACGTCACCGGAAACATTGCCAATATGGAACAGCTTCAGGGGGATATAGCCAATGCCCCGGTTGCCAGAATTATTAATATGATTTTGGAATATGCCGTAAAGTATAAAGCATCAGATGTACATATTGAACCGCGCGAAACCAAGCTGATTGTAAGAAACCGCATAAACGGGGTCCTTTATGAAAAACTCACCTTGCCTTCGAAACTGGCAAGTCCTGTGATTTCCCGAATAAAAATTCTTTCAAATTTAAAAATTGATGAGCACCGCGTTCCCCAGGACGGTAGATTTCAGATAAAAGTTGACACAGTCTTTGTTGATTTAAGGGTTTCTGTTATGCCCTCTGTTTACGGGGAAAAGGTGGTAATCAGGTTGCTGGAAAAAGGAGGTGGAACTTTGAGCCTGGATAAGACAGGATTGCGTGGCAGGGCTTATCAGCAGTTTTTGGATGGCTTAAAAAAAACCCAGGGGATCATTTTTGTCACCGGTCCAACCGGCAGCGGTAAAACGGTCACTTTGGCAAGTTGTTTAAAAATAATCAATAAACCAGAAGTAAATATCATGACCATTGAGGATCCGGTTGAAATCAGAATTGACGGAATTACACAGGTGCAAGTCAATACCGACGTCGGATTAACTTTTGCCAAGGGACTGCGCTCTTTTTTAAGGCAGGATCCGGACATCATTATGGTAGGAGAAATCCGCGATACAGAAACTGCAGAACTGGCCGTTCAGGCAGCCCTGACTGGCCATCTGGTTTTGTGCACCCTGCATACCAACAGTGCTGCAACAGCAATACCCCGTTTGATTGACATGAGTGTGGAACCGTTTTTAATTGCTTCAACTATTAATCTTGCTGCAGCGCAAAGGCTCACACGGAAAATCTGCGAAGACTGTAAAAAAGGATATTACGCTACTGAAGGGGAAATTGAAAAGTTTAACGAAATTTTGGGAAAAGTAAGCGGGTTTAGTATGCAAACTTTACTTGAAAAGAATCAGGGAAAGATTATACTGTATAAAGGAGCAGGTTGTCCCCAGTGCGGTGATTCAGGATATAAAGGCAGGATTGGGATATTCGAAAGTTTCAATATCAGTCCGACGCTTTCTGCTATGATCATATCGCGGGAAAGTGCCCAGAATATTGAAGCACAAGCAATCAAAGAAGGCATGATTACCATGATACAGGACGGGTTTATCAAGGCACTGGAAGGGACAACAACTTTAGAAGAAGTTTTGCGTGTTGTAGCTTAATTTAAAATTATTTTTTAATTGGCCATAATGCCTTTTATTGATTTAAGCACACCAGGAGATTCCTTGAAAAAAAAATCTGCAGAAGCGATAGCTACTAGCGGAATTTCTGCGGATGTTAATGTCAAAACTACAGAAGCGAAAACTCCGGAAAAGGAAAAGGTAAGCGAAAGCAGTCCCAGTGCCGCCGACTATCAAAAGCAGGTTCTAGAAGAACATGAATTAATGCGCAACATTCCGGTGCTCGAAGATATAGGTTCTGTCAAAGTAGATGAATCAGGCGTAAAAGAATACCAGGGTCCGCCACTGCCTTCAGAAACAGCGCCTACTGAAACAACAAAGGCTGAAGCTAAAGATGCGCCGGCCATTGATGCACCGTCCAGCTCAAGTAATATAAATATTCCGGGTTATTCGGCAACACCGCAAGCAACAGCTGCGGCTGCACCTCCAGTTTCTGCAGCCTCTGATGTTATTTTGCCGGGAGTTCCTGCATCGTTGACAGCAGCGCCTCAGGCATCAGCTGCAGCAGCAAAGCCCTCTGATAGTGCAGTACCTGCTTCAGCATCTTCGAAGGCAAATGATTTAGGTATTTTAGATAATTTACCAAATATTCCTATGGTTACTCCAAATGCAACACCAAGTACAGCAGCTGCACCAGCTGCAATGCCAATAGCAACAGCAACACCGGCACCATTACCAACTGCATTTTCAAATGATAATAAAACACAGATAACTCCGGCAGCACCGGCACGTAATCAGGTTCAAGTGCAGGCCGGAATGCCCCCTTTTGCAGGAGGATTGCCGCCATTACCACAAACCGGGGTAAGTGCTTCATCTGGCCCTGGTTCAGCAGCTGTTCCTGAAACTTCGCCAAAAGTAATGGATAAAAGTCTGCCTCCCCTGCCCCCTCTGGCTCCGGAAAAAAACACTGTCAATTTAACAGGTTCGGCTTTAGGAAAAGAGGAAGTTGTAGGCAAAATATTAGACAAGGCAGATGTTCTGGTTGCTGAAAAAGAGAAAAAAAACCAGGAAGTTTTAGAACCCTTATCAGATTTGGGTATTACCACAGCAGGTGAAAAGTTTATTACTTCCCGCAGTACCATAGAAGACTTTTTAACGATAGCCATAGAAAAAAATGCATCAGATCTGCATATTTCCACAGGTTATCCTCCGATCCTTAGAGTTGACGGCAGACTGGTTAGCCTGGGAGGACAGGATATGACGCTGGAACGTACTACAGACCTGTTTACACAGCTGCTGACACCCAGACTGAAGCAGGAACTGGAAAAGTATATGGATGTTGACTTTTCCCACACCCATAAAACAAATAATAGATTCAGGGTGAATATATTTCATAAAAAAGATACTCTGGCCGGGGCTTTTAGATTGATTCCCCTAAAAATCAAATCAATTTCGGAATTGAGTATGCCCCCGATTCTCTATGATTTAATAAAAGTACCCCAGGGATTGATCTTGCTGACCGGACCTACAGGCAGCGGCAAAAGCACTACCATTGCGGGTATGATCCAGGAAATCAATGCCAATTATGCCAAACATATAATTACTGTTGAAGATCCTATTGAGTACGTATTTCCCAGAGCCAAATCCATTGTAGACCAAAGAGAAATCGGAACCGATACCATCGGCTGGAAACGCGCCCTGCGGGAAGTTTTAAGACAGGACCCCAACGTAGTGCTGGTTGGTGAAATGCGCGATTATGAAACAATTGCAGCTACAATAACTGTTGCGGAAACAGGCCACTTGGTCTTCTCTACCCTGCATACAAATTCAGCTTCCCAGACCATAGACAGAATGATTGATGTTTTTCCTGCAGCGCAGCAGTCACAGATCCGCGCCCAGCTGGCAAATGTCGTCACAGCTGTAATTTCCCAGAGGCTGATCCCTGTAAATAAAGGAGGTAGAAAAGCTGTTGTGGAATTGATGGTAGCGACTCCGGCCATAAGAAATGCCATCCGCGAGGCAAAAACTTATCAGATTGATAATATTATCCAAACCAGCGCTGATGTCGGTATGATTACCCTGGAAAAATCCCTGGTCAGCATGATCAGAAGCGGTGATTTGTCAGTGGAACAGGCACAATCATATACCACCAAACCGGATGAATTAACCAGTTTATTAAAAACACAATAAGATTTAATGTAATAATTAATGGCAAATTTTATATATAAAGTTTCACAACCAAGCGGGGAAATTCTCCAGGGCGAAAGGGCTGCTGCATCAAAAGAGGATCTAATTGCCTATTTTCATGAGCAGGGTTTAATTGTCGTCAGCGTCGATGAAAAAATCGGCGTAGATTTGGGAAAACTTACAGAGGTGCAGATCGGCGATATGCCTATCGGC
>DATDWK010000072.1:0-4226 GCA_035289685.1 Candidatus Dojkabacteria bacterium | reverse complement strand
GGATCGGCCACGACCTGGCCAAATATTTCGGCTTCCGCGTTGCCCAGTTTGCCGGACTGGATGCCAAATTTGCTGCTTTAAGGCATATGTACAAACTGGACCTGAACTGGCATGAAAAGGAAAATTCGGGCAATAAAATTAAAAGGATTGATAATGCCTACAAAGCAATTAAAGACTCTATAGAAAGTATTTATAAAGTGATCATCGAAGCTACTATTAATTCTCTGGGTGTTTGTTTAATTTTTATTACTATTGATCCGAGAATTTCCCTGGCTTTGGCGTTTTTGATTGTCGGATATATATTCCTCTCTATTAAACTGAGCAAAAAAGTCTCCCGCAAGTTTAGACCGATCAGCAAAGAAGAAGAAAATTATGAAGGCTTGAGCTTTGAATCCATCAACAATATCCGCACCATGAAAATGCTGCTGCTTTACGGCCAGGTTTCAGGCAAAATCAAGGCAACGCTTGCTAGGTTAAAAGATCATATAACCAGGTATATATTGATGACCCGGATCCGCAACCACATTCTGGATGTTTATACCAGGATTTTTGAATTCGGTATTATGATTTACTTGATTTTTCAAATAACGCAGAACATTGAAGCTGTAGGTTTGCTGGTCTTTTTCCGTTCAATTTTCTGGAGGGTGCTCGAGGCCATTACCGAACTGTCTGAAGTCTATAATGATATGATGGTCAACAAGGTTTACCTGGCGCGTTTTTCCGATTTAATGCAGACCGTGCCCACTATTGAAGACCGCCAGGGACAGCAGACTTTTCCCGAAAACTGGCAGACACTGAAACTGCAGAATTTATCTTTTGCCTATGTCCGGGAACCGGTGCTAAAAAATCTTAACCTGGATATTAAAAAGGGTGAAAAAGTTGGAATTGTGGGAATTTCCGGTGCAGGCAAAACCACCTTTGTGAAATTGATTTTAGATCTTTATGAAGATTACCGGGGTGAAATTTTGTTCGACAATATCCCGCTCAAAGATATCCGCCGCGAGGACTATATCAGGTATACTTCGTCTGTCAGCCAGGACACGGAACTTTTTAATGACACGCTGCGGGAAAATATCCTGATCGGAACCGGAGACGCCTGGTCCATGGTGAATGCCGGGGAAAAATTGAAAAAAGCCTGTGACGTGGCAAACCTGGAGGATGTTATTGCCAAACTGCCGAAGGGATTGGACACTGTGATCGGTGAAAAAGGCTTTAAGCTTTCCGGCGGGGAAAGGCAGCGTGTGGGTATTGCCCGGGCAGTTATCAGGAATCCGCAGCTTATTGTGTTTGATGAAGCCACATCACACCTGGATTCGCTCTCCGAGAAAAAGATCCAGCAGGCTCTGGACGACCTCTTTAAAAATGTTACGGCCATTGTTATAGCCCACAGGCTTTCAACATTAACCAAAATGGATAGGATTATAGTTCTGGATAACGGAATTGTGGTAGAACAGGGGACGATGGCTGAATTGGTAAAAGCCGGCGGCAAATTTGCCCTGATGTGGCGCAAGCAAAATCAAACGTCAGATTAGACGAAAATTTTTAGTAATTTTTTTGATCCGTAAATTTAAGAAAGGGATCTGGATCTGGTCAAGGTAATTTAATTAATTTTGCATAATATTAATCTAAAATGTGGTTTTATCTGGCATTGGCAACAACTGTTATCTCGGCTGTTTCGGTGATCCTGAGGAAAAAACTTTTAGGCGGAGTAAGCCCCAGTGTTTTAACCTGGTGCACTCTGGTGTTGGCCACTCCAATTATTGCGGTTGTCACATTAAAAGAAGGCATCCCCGATCTTGACAGTTACTTTGTTATCGGTATTTTGGGGTCTGTGTTATTTTATACCAGTTCGAGCATCCTCCAGTTCAGAGCCATAAAAAAATCAGAACTCTCAGCTGTTTATCCTCTGGTAACGCTGGGACCTTTATTTACACTGCTGGTATCCATTTTCCCGCCCCTGAACGAAAGGCCGGCAGTGTCTGCAGTTGTTGGCGTACTGATGACATTATGCGGAGCGTATATTTTAAATGCCGGAAAGGCCAGAGAAGGTCTGTTGCAACCATTTAAACTGCTGTTTAGCAACAGAACCTCGATAGTAATGATAGTTTCAGTACTCCTGGAGAGCGTTGTCATCATTTTCGACAAACTGGCAATCAACAATACCCTGCCCAAAAATACTAATTTTGTGCTGTTGACGGAAAACCTTTTGATAATTATAGCCCTGCCGCCGGTACTTTTTATGCGCAACAGAAATTTTGCCCAGCAGATTTTTGCCAATAAAAAGCTGTTAATTATTTTGGGCGCTTTAAATGCCTTTTCCTCAATTCTGGCTTTTTCTGCTGTTGGTGAGGGTGACGTAGGCGTTGTAGCTGCGATCCTCAAGGCGCAGCTGCTGTTTGTGCTCTTGTTCAGCTTTATTTTTTTCAAAGACAGACCAAAGCCGGAAACAGTAATCGGCAGTATCATTATGATTATTGGGGTCGTTTTAATAAAATTGGGGGTCTAAATAATTCAAGGTACATTTCCACTTGGTTGGTAAGACCTTAATAATTAGTTTCTGCCCCTTTTTTTCAAATAATATTTCATCAGTTTTATATCTTCTTTATCTTTTGTTCTACTCAATTCTTTTTTAAATTTGATAAATTCCGTTAATTTAATAAATGGGTAACCGTTTATCATATCTGCTTTATTAATAAGTTGCCTGATGTCTCCAATATAATTGCCCTGCATTTAACTTGGCAGAATGTCCACGCCATCTTTCTTGAGCATTAATCTACTTGTACTTATGCATTGATCACACTTGCATTGTTCGTAACCGCTGTTTAACAGATTTTCATATAATACCGGGGTGACCAGGATGTCCAAGTCATGCGCAGGCCTGATGCCGTGGGCAGCCATAGCTCCGCCGACAACTACATATTGCCCGAGCGGCAGGTTTAGTTGTTTGAGTTTTTTAAAAATATCCATATTTTACTATTGGCGGTATCACCCGAATCTGAAATACATATCTATTTTTTGATTATAATTCTTTTCAAAAAATCAATAACATAAGGATTCACTGCCAGGATATCGTAGGTATTATCTGCTGAAAATGTAATATTCCCAAAATCTTGACCCTGCTGGTTAATTATCTTACCTCCGGCACCTTTTATCAAAGCATAAATTGTCCCAATTTCTTCGGGTTTGACTTTACTTCCGCCAAGTGCGGTTGAAACACCTTCCAGTGTTAAAGCCAGATTGCCGATAGACGACCCTGAATTTCTAATAAAAACTTGTTGAGCAAATAAGGCATAAAAATCATAATTGACTTTTTTATATAAATCTAAATATACAGGGGTATGCATATCTGGTATTACCTTTTGGGTAATATCAGTAGGGGTTTGATCTTTAAGTTTTAATGTTTTCCCTTCAGAATAAATCCAGCTTAAACTGTTGGTAATTTCCAGAGCTCCTGCACAAATTACATCGGAAATTTTCGGCTCCAAGTTGCCATATACAGCAATAAGGAAACCGTAGGGCAGAAAATTTTTACCGACAGAGTAATTCGTACTGCCGTCAAGGGGATCAAAGGTCACATAGTATCTGGGATTGTTTGATACTCTAGTATGTCCTCCTTCTTCAGCAAAGACCTGATAGGGTAAATGCTTTGATTTTATATAATCAATAACCAGATTTTCAATGTAAATGTCCATTTCAATTGACTTCTCATTGTTTGAATTCAGTTTATCTATTACCGTATTTTTAACTGGAGAAACGGTAAGTATGTTTTGAACCAGATTTAATATTTCCGAGATGTATTTTGAATGATTAATTCTTGGCATGATTCCCAAAAGTTATTTTTTATAAGATTTTAGCCGGAAATCTCTCTAATATTTTCAGAGCGTTTTTATTTGCTAAATATTCTTTGTATTTATATAAATCTTGCCCATGGTCAAAGGCTATCTTTTCCAGAGGCGGTAAATTGTCAAAATCAAACCATTTTAACTCCAGAACTTCCTCGGTTTGATTGTCAATTTTAGATATAAAAACTGCAACCATTACAAAAGCAATATTTTGACGGCCTTTTTCGTTAGGCCTTTTCGGACTGTCTTTGACACGGAACAGTCTGATATTCTTTATTTTACAGCCCGCCTCTTCCATGGCCTCCCTTTTGAAAGCCTCTGCTATTGTTTCATCCCTATCAACAAAACCCCCGATTAACGACCATTTTCCCGATTCCAGCAGGG
>DATDWK010000071.1:0-2611 GCA_035289685.1 Candidatus Dojkabacteria bacterium | reverse complement strand
TTTTGGCAACACAGACGTCGCAGGCATCTTCATTGCTGTCTTTAACATTGTTGCGGTTTTTATCAAGAAACAGCAGGACGTTCTGCATGTCCTCACCGCTGTTTTCTTCATTGTTTTCTCCTGTACTACCATTATTAATTCCCGTGTTTTCAGTACTGGAGGCGTTTTCTGTATTTTCCGTCTGTTCGCCGGCAACCAGTGGATTATTAACTTTAACTGTATCCGGGTGGAGATTCTGCCAGATATACAGGCCAATTAAGGTTGCTATCAGTATAAAAAGATAAATTGATATCTTGGAAATGCCTTTTTGGTCAGTAGTTTTCATTTACTTAATCCTTTATGAATTGGTTTGTATTACTTTGCAATGATTTCTTGGCAGAGGCTTTATACAATAGAAAAATATTTAATTTTTCAGCATTTTTTCATGTATAAAGTACTTATAATCGAAGACGATCTACAGTTAGCCTTAACTATAAAGGATTTTCTGGATAAAGACAAGTATGCAGTGAAAATAATTGCTGACGGTTCGCATGGATATAAAGCGGCGCGCAATTACCGTTTCGATCTGGTAATTCTCGATATTATGTTGCCCAGGAGGGACGGATTCAGCATTGCCGGACAATTGCGCGCCGAGCAGATTGATACTCCGATTTTGATGCTCACCAATAAAAAAGAAGTGGACCATATTGTAACAGGATTTAATAGCGGTACTGATGCCTATCTGACAAAGCCTTTTAATTTGCGGGAGCTGATGTGCCGGATTGAAGGATTATTGAACAGGCCGCCGTCGCAGAAGAAAACTCTGCTTCAGGCGGGCAGGCTGTCTTTGAATTTGAATACTTATCAGGTTTTTTTTGGTAATAAGCAGGTAAATTTACGCCATAAAGAGCTGGAAATATTAAAATACCTGATGAGAAAACGTAACAATATAGTAACGCGAGAGCAGATCCTCAATAATGTCTGGGAGTTTGACAAGGAACCGTTTATATCTACGGTTGACGCCCATATCAGTAACATCCGCAGCAAAATCAGCAGTGAATTCGGACATAAAATCCTAAAAACGGTCCATGGGGTGGGGTATAAATTGATTGGGGTCTAAGTAAAAGAACTTATTTTTAAAGAGCAAGCAGGAAATACTGGGGAAAGCTTATAGTAACTTTGGTTCCTTGCTTATATTTACTGACGATAACCAATTCTGCCCGAAAAAATTCGGCTAGAAATTCCCGGGCTTCAGTCAAGCCTATACCGGAACCGTGTTTTTTTGTAGTATATTGGTAATTGAGAATCTTTTTTAAATCAACAGATCTGATACCGTTGCCATTGTCATTAATGGAAATCCGGAATACGTCATTACTTTTCTTGGTTGAGATTGTCAGCAGTTTCGGCTGTTTTGCTGTCTCGACAAGAGCTTCAATGGCATTGTTTATAATATTAAGTATTGCTCTGCGGAATTTGCTGGTTTTACCGGAAAGTTTCAGATCCTCTGAAATATCCATTTTTACGGTAATGTTATGATGCATGGCTTTTGGCCAGAGGATTTTCATAATATTTTCCAATTCAGCGGCAGCAGAAAATTCCGAGGTTTTCTCCTGGTCCAAAGCCTCATCCTGTGCCGCCTGCACTATTGTATAAAGTTGTTCCAAGCCGAGAATTGTCCTGCGGATCAGATTAGTTCCTTTAGGATTTTCACTGGTGCTCAGCATATTTTGCAGGGTATCCAGACTCAACCTGATTGTGGTCAGGGGACTGGCAATATCGTGTATGAAATTTTTTAAAAGATATTTATCGGCAATTTTTTCCTGCATATCTGAAAATATCTGAATTAATTTAAAAATATTTAAATTTTATAAATTTGCTGTAATTTTAGCCGAATTAAAGTTTGCAAACATTGTACTGCAATGCAAATCCGCTGATTTCACTGAGCGGGTTTTTGTGTTAAAATCAGACACATAAATTTGTAAGGGGTTTTTAAAATGCGCTGGTAGCTCAATCCCGAAGCAAGTTCGGGACAGGTTACAGGTTCAAGTTAAAAAATGTATACATTATATATACTTTATAACCAAATCATTGATAAATTTTATATAGGTACCACTAATAATCTTAAGCGGAGACTTTGGGAACATAATAATTTAAAAAGTAAAAAACGATTTACAAATAAACAAAAGGGTAAATGGAACTTGGTGTATATTGAGGAATATAGTGATAAGATTCTTGCAATAAAAAGGGAGAAAATGATAAAAAAACAGAAGAATAGAAATTATATAAAAGATTTAATAAAAAAAGGAAAGAGCGCCAATAGCTCAATGGATAGAGCAGCTGCCTTCTAAGCAGCAGGTTACAGGTTCGAGTCCTGTTTGGCGCAGAAATTTTAATAATTAATAGTCCAAAGGATAGAGCAGTCCCGATAAATCGGGACAGGTTACATGTTCGAGTCCTGTTTGGCGCAGAAATTTTTTAAGAGAGAGCTTCTTTCTGGTCTCCATAGACGTTTTTCAACACCAGATACTTTTTTAGAGCACTAATTTCGGAAGCAAAGATATCTATCTTTTTGTTGACTTTGAACATTGGACCATGACCAGGGACAATAAAATCTGCCTGCTGCCAGACCTTC
>DATDWK010000070.1:0-2485 GCA_035289685.1 Candidatus Dojkabacteria bacterium | reverse complement strand
CTAAAATTGTTCCGTAATTTCCTGCACCATTCTAAATTCTCTATTTTAAAATGTCTGGAGAATTATTTAGTGCTTTCATAAAAAAACCGGAATTACACAATGGTTTAACTGACCTCTTGAAACTCTGGGGCAGGTATTTGGGAAGATTTATAATGACAGAAGCAATATATCAGACAGATCTGAAAAGCTTAAAATTAGTTTTAGAAGGTCCGGACGAAATACCTGACGATCCCTTAATCAGATATGAAAGGAGTCTGATTGTAGAAGAAGTTGGGGATATACAAGTTTATATCAAAGGTGGAAGGGCAAATAAACTGGTTGAAAATGCCAAAAGAACCTCAATAAGACTGACAGAAAGGGGATCGGGCAATATCTATGAATTTGTAAGAGTTGTAAATCAATCAGGTGAAATAGAAGAAACCTACTTAGATGAAGTAACTGCACCGATGGCGTTACCCGATGTAAATGGCTCAACTTTACCTCCGTTTATTTTTAGGCTGTTTTTTGATAGCAAACTTAGACCTTATGGCAGAATGGCTTTAGTAAGGGGGCCAGGGATAAATGAGGTAAAAGGTGTTGAAAGACTAGAGAATATGCCTATATTAAATTTAAGAGACACTGTAAAGTTAATGTTGGCTGGTATATATGCTCCAGAAGAATTTCTAGTCTGGAAAACTGCTGATACTTTGCAGGAAGTATAAAAATTAAATAGCTAATGTATTTTTCGAATAATAGTGGTATTATCCTTCCTATATAAATCTGCAATAAGTAATTACCCCGAATTAATTACTATTTATTCAGATTAATTTTTCCCTCTGATTTTTCGGGAAAAATGCTTAAAATTGCCGGAAATCTTGTATAATGTTGCTATGTCTGCAACAAAAGCCAGAACTACAACCAATTCAAATACCATTCTGCTAATTGACGCCAATGCCATTATCCATAGAGCCTATCACGCACTACCAAAAGATCTGCAAACTTCTGACGGAACTTTAATTAATGCCGTTTATGGTTTTACTTCTGTAATTTTGCAGACACTAGGGCAGTTTAAACCAGGGTATCTTTTTTTTGTCTTCGACGCTCCCGGTCCGACTTTCAGGCATAAAGAGTATCAAGAGTACAAAGCGCAGCGCCCTGAAATGGAAGACCTGTTGCGCAACCAGTATCCCCTGATAAAAGAGCTGCTGGCCGCCATGAAGTTACCAGTTCTTGCGCAGAGCGGATATGAAGCTGATGATCTTGTCGGAACTTTAAGCGACACTCCGCAGTTAAAACAGTACCAAAAAATAGTAATCAGCGGGGACCGTGATATGCTGCAGCTCATTGACGCTGACACCAGGGTATATCTTGCCGGAGGCGGTTTCCAAAAGGCTGTCCTGTATGACGAAGCAGCTGCAAAATTAAAATTGGAATTTTCACCAGGATATCTGGTTGATTATAAAGGGCTGAATGGCGATCCTTCTGATAATATCCCCGGGGTTGAGGGTATCGGACATAAAAGCGCTACTGATCTTGTTAAAAAATATGGAAACCTGGAAAATATTTATGCGCATTTACATGAATTTAAGCCGGCTTTGCAGAAAAAACTGCAGGAATCTAAGGAGCAGGCTTTTTTAAGCCGCAGACTGGCCACAATCGTCAGAGACATGAAAATTTCAGTGAACCTTGATGCAGCAAGTATTAAGAACCTGGATATGGATGCCACTGTCGCCTTTTTTAAAAAAATGGAATTCCGGACCCTGATTTCCAGGCTGGAAAAAGTGGTAGGTGAAGTGCAATCATCAGACTCACGTAAAAAATTTATTTTTCAAAAGAAACAGGGTGTAAATGCAGCAGGGCAGGCTCCTAAAAAAGAATACCCGCTTGAGCATTTCAGCAAATTTGCAAAAGGCAGGCATAAAATTATCACAACAGACCAGGATTTTAAAGACTTAATTCAAGTGCTTGCCGGTCAGAAAAAGTTTGTGCTGCGCTGCCATACTATTAAAAAAGATATTTTTGCCGAACCTGCAGGTCTTGCTTTCGGATTTGAAAAAGCACTTTTTTATCTGCCTGCTGACAAACTGACCGGTGAAATGAAGCAAAGCCTGCAAAAATTATTTAAAGAATCCGAAATTATTTCCCATGACGCCAAAAGAGATTTACATGCCTTGCTGAACTTGGGTTTTCAGAAATTTGATATCAAGTGGGACATTATGCTGCTTGCCTATTTGCTGGCGGGCATTTCCGGAAAATATGATCTCGACACCCTGGTTTTTAAATTTTTTGGTGAGGAGCTGCAGACTGACATCCAGCAGAGTCTCCTGGAATCAAACGAATTGAAGCTTTATCAGGAAGTACATTATCTCTGGCAGCTTGCTGAAATACTTATCAAGCAGCTCGAGCAGGAAAAAGTGGAAAACTCTTACGGTTGGAGTCTTCGGCGCCTTTATCACGAAGTGGAGCAGCCTTTGGTAAGTGTACTTTTAAACCTGGACCGGGCGGG
>DATDWK010000069.1:0-2427 GCA_035289685.1 Candidatus Dojkabacteria bacterium | reverse complement strand
CTGGTAAATTTGCTAGTAACCGGAGGCAATGTCAGAGTCTGGGTGGAAGATCCTGAATCACAAATCAAGCCTGAAGAAATCAAAACCGCTTTTGACGGCCGCAAAGTAACAGATATCACCAACAGCGATTTTGCTGCGGTTTCTGTAATTTCCGGTGATTCCCGTTTATTTGTAAGCGATCCCTCCAAACCTAATAACTTCGGCTTGAAAGTCATTTTTAAAGATGAAGCAGTTGTTAAATTTTTTTCGGCGCTTTATTCGAGTCCGCGCCAGACCCTGGCAATGTTGTTTACCGTTGATAATTCCCCAATTGCAGTTCAAACGTCAGGACAGCTTTTTAATCAATTAAATCCGGGTAAAGAACTGTTGTTATATACAGTTTTACCGGATACCCCGTTAGATAATGCCGTTTTAGCAGCTGTATTTTCTACTCCGGTATTGCCTGCAAATGTTACGGTAAGCGGTACAGAAGTAATTCCGCCGCAATTCGGTGCCACCTTTTTGCCGAATTTAAAAATAGCTTTACTCTTGGCCTTTATTACAGTACAGACTTTACTGCTTTTATATTTTAAAAGGCGGGCTTATTTTCTGGTGGTCATAAACAGTATCTTTCTGGTATTTTCTATTGCTCTTCTGAAAATATTTAATGTTACTTTAAGTCTGGCATTAGTCTGGGGATATTTATTAAGTCTGCTGGGATTCTTAGGATTTATGTTATTAGTATTGGACCGCATACGTTCAGCTAGCCGTGGCATTATTACAAATGAGGAATTGGCAGCTGTTTATCAGCTCAGCAATTTACAGTACCGGAATATTACTATTATGGCTGTATTGGTAGCTTTGGTCTTTTATATCTATGGAAATTTGTTTTTAAAACATTTTGCCTATGGCTGGGGATTTGGTCTTGCCAGTGGTTTTCTGGTTATGATGCTGCCGTTGAGGGCTTTATTACCGGTATTTTTATTAAAAGTTAAAAAGGACAAATGAAAATTCTGGGAACTTTATTGCACAATTACAAATTCATTCTGGGATTGACACTATTGCTTGCTACTTTGTCAATAACGGCAATACTGCATTTTAAACTGAACCTCGGCAGTGATTTTCAGGAGAAAACAGTTATGCATGTTAAATTTAACGAAAATATCACTGCGGATCAGTTGGCAGGTGTACTTAATTCTTTGGAAATACCCTCTCCGGAACGCATAGACCAGCAAGGCAGCAATAGTTTTAATATTTATTATGCAAATTTAAGTGATCAGGATAAAGAGAATCTGGTAAATAATTTAATTAAGAGTCTGCCAACCCTTTATGAACAGTTTTTTTATACTTCTGCTCCTCCGGTTTACTATCAAATTAAATACAGGTTAACCTTAACCGCGGTGATTAGTGCTTTCCTGTATTTAATATACCTGGCTCTTACTTTACGGAATATCCAGCTGTCCAGAAGTTCTCTGTTGAGGTACCTGCTTACTGATATTTTAACTTTACTATGGCAGTTATTAATCCTTCTGGGATTCCTATGCACTTTGGGAGCTACCGGCGTGGTTATGGATTCCTGGTTTTTTACCAGTTTTTTACTGGCAGGTTTACTGCTGCCTGTTTATAAAATAATTACCACACTTAAGTTCCGGGATTTTCTAATGGTTTCAGATAATCCTGAAAATTTAAGTGAATCCTGGAACAAGTTTGTCAGAAAAGCCTGGCTGTTTTTAGCTTTACTCTCAATATTTACAGTTTTTCTACTAATGATTCCCATGCTGGTTTTACCGGTGCCGTTTATCTATACCAGTATTTTCATAGGTGTATCACTGACAGCAGCAAACTGGGATTTTCTGGTGTTAAAAAACCATTTGTTTGAACTAGCGGATAGTCTTAAATTTCTGGATAAAATTAAGATTTTGAAAAAACAATGGTAATCATAGATGCAACTTTGCAGAATTTCCCGATATTTTATAAGCTTTTTGAAGAATTAATGCTGGAGGGGTATGAAACTTTTCCAGGGGAGCTCAGTAGGTATTTTCTTGCCAGGGATTATTCCAGCATTAACTTTTACAGCTGGCTGGAGCGCAATTTCCGGAAGATACTGCTGGCAGTTGAGCCCCAGCAGCAGGAAGCAGTACCATTTGTTGCTAAAGCTTTTTTGGTTGGTGATCATACATACGGAGGAGTGGGCTTTATCAGCTGGTTGGGAGTTAAAAAAGAGTTCCGCAGGCAGGGTATCGGCTCCCTGCTTTTAAAAACCTATGAAGAGTATGCCATCAGCAAGAAAGCACACCTGCTGGAATTATATACTTCTGAAAAAAATGTCTCGTTTTACCAGAGACACGGTTTTAGAGAAATCGGCCGTAGAAATGAAGGTTACTTTGGACAAAAGAACATTATTATGGATAAACCTCTGGGAAAATTTGCTGCTAGTCTAATCAGCCT
>DATDWK010000068.1:0-6828 GCA_035289685.1 Candidatus Dojkabacteria bacterium | reverse complement strand
ATCGGAAATATTTTAAGGGAAAGCAGCAGAACTTACGAGACAGTATGGGGAGATACATTTTTTGAACTTAAACCGATTACCAAAGAAGTTGACGGTCAATCACAGGTTCAAAAAGATGAAAAAGGCAACACTTTAACTAATCTAGGAGTTAACTTGGATAAGTTGGCTAATTTAAGGTTTGGCCAATTCAAAGCAAAACTTTCCCTGGCTTACGACACAGGAGGCGGAGACAAAAAGTCAATTGTTGCGGAATATGAATTCTGGGTGGTTCCCTGGAAGTTACTTCTAATTATAATTGTGTTAATAATTACCTTGATTTTTATTAAAAGAAAATTAAGTGCCAGAAAACGTCGTAAAAGACCGTATTATTAAACGGTTACTTCAGGAATATCAAAATATCTGGGCTCTCATTTATTTTTTGAATCTCGCCGAATGGGATACAGAAACATATATGCCCGAAGGTGGCTCACAAATACGCGGAATTGCCAGTGCCAGACTCTATGTATTAATACAAAAAGAACTTACTGATAAGAAGTTTATATATCTGGTAAAAACTGCCTCTGACCTTGAAAAACTTAACGATTTTGAAAAAGGAATTGTCAGAATTTTGAAAAAAAATGTTGACCGCTATTTAAAATTACCCAAAGAATTTTTGCATGCCTATACAGCATTAACTACTTCCAGTTCTAAAATGTGGGCTAAAGCGAAACAGAAAAATGATTTTGGTTTGTTTGCACAAGTATTAGAGAAGATCTTTACCATGACTAGACAGAAAGCCGATTATCTGGGATATAAAAGTCATCCGTATGATGCCCTGCTTGATGAATACGAACAGGGAATTACCACAAGTGATCTGGATGACTTTTTTGAAAAAATTAAAAGTTTTTTACTTGTTAATTATCAGGAAAATTTTAAAAAAGGTTTGCAAAGCCATTCTCAAATAGAAGATAAAACATATGATGTAAAAATAATGAAAAGAATAAATGAAAAAGTTTTAAATTATTTCAACACCGATTATCAATATTTAAGACTGGATAAAAGCTCCCACCCTTTTACTTCTGTGATGAGCATCCAGGATACCCGGATTACTACAAGATATCCCGAAGTAAATTTTATTAATTCACTCTACTCTACTATTCATGAGTACGGCCATGCATTATATACCCTACAGCATAATCCGGAAATTGAATTATCTCCTTTATTTACAGAAAACAGCTTGGGATTGCATGAATCCCAATCAAGATTTTGGGAAAACCATATCGGTAAAAGCAAAACTTTTTTAAGATTAATAGTTGGTGACTTGCGCAAATTAAATATAAATTTTAAAAAATTTCAAATTGATGATTTTTATAGGGAAATAACAACAGTCAGACCTAGTCTTATAAGAACCGAAGCAGACGAAGTTACTTATAATCTTCATATTATCATCAGATACGAAGTTGAAAAGGCTCTATTAAACGGATCAGTTAAAATATCCGAATTAGTTGAACTGTGGAACAGCAAATACTTTGAGTATTTGGGTATTAAACCTACCAATATGAGCACAGGTATTTTGCAGGATATTCATTGGAGTTGCGGATTAATCGGTTATTTTCCCACATATGCGCTGGGTACTGTTTTAAGTTCGATTTGGAGAAACCAATTGGAATTTTCTTTAAAAACACCACTTGAAAATTTAATAAAATCCATATCTGGTATCAAAAAAATCAAGAAATGGCTTGGAATTAATATTCATCAATATGGCTATACATATCCACTGGAAGAATTGGTGGTTAAAATAACCGGTGCGAAATTTTCTCCAGAGCATTGGCAAAAGTATTTGCTGAAAAAATATCCTGTTCTTTGACATGTCTCTTTAATTTACATATTATTAAACTATACCTTATTTTATTTAATTATTATTTATTTATGAGTAAATTTAAGAAATTAACTGCCGGAATTCTTTGCACTATTGCTGCTGTAAGTTTTGCTGCAACTAAAGTGCTGGCACAAACATATGACTACACATATTCAACATCAGGTGCTGATGCGCTATTTGCAGGATTCAGCACAGTGATGATATTAGTATATTGTTGTGCACTTATCTTTGGTCTTGTATATCTCGTTTTTACCGTATTAATGATTGTTGATGTTGCCAAAAGACCAGATGAGCAAGCTAATAAAGTAGTCTGGATCCTGGTGATGCTCTTTATTCCCCTGGGAACTATACTTTATTATTTCCTGGTCAAAAGGAAATTCGACACTAAATAATAGTAAAGTAAAATATATAAAAAAGCACTGAATATCAGTGCTTTTTTAACCCGATAAATCCTAGATCAGCTGTACTCCACAGTATATCCTTTATTTCTTCTTGTTATAATCCGGATTAGAAATGCAATGGATCCCAAAATTAACAAAGGTATTAGAAAAATCAGATAATTTACAGGTAAAGTAATTTCACTTATGGCAAAATTCAAATCTATTAAATCCTCATTTTCTGCGATAACGATATTAATTACATTATCATTTACTGTTTTATATCCGGCAGGGACAGTTTCCTGATTAATTTCAATACGATAATTTCCGGGGCATATTACGTATTCATAATAACCGTCAAAACTTGAACGCAATAAAATTATCACCTTATCTTCATTATCTATTGTTGCTGTAATTTTGATCTGTACGTCTTTAACCCCTATTTCATTTATATCCATAAAGCCATTGTTATTACTGTCTCTAAATACATAACCGCTAATTTTTGATTTTTGAGTACATAGCTGCAATAGATTTTCTTTTTCACCAAGAATATTATTGGATTCAGTAATAGTTTCTGAAATAGTAACTGGCAGTTTATTAACAACAACCTGAATTTCTGCGGTTGCAAAGTCTCCGTCACTGTCAACTACCAGAATTCCACAATTATAAACACCAGCCCTGCGCGGCAGGATATATCTATCACTATTCCCGTAACAGTTACCGTACCAAGAATATGCATAAGGTAAATTACCTAAAGTAACATTGGCTTTCAAAGTTACATTTGTTCCGGAATTTACAAAAGTACTGGGATCGGCTGATATACTTACGACTGGAGCATTATTTGCTATACTAACAGTAATTGATTTGCTTCCTGACTTGCCTTCACCTTTGCCTGTTGCAAAAGCAGGTAAATGTGAATTCAAGATTGCCGGTTCGCTTTCTTTAACTGTAAGAACTACTATATAGTTGACTTCTTCAAAATAAGCATGATCTGGAATAATTATTTGTTTTGGTACTGAAACCGAACCCAGGTTTAGTTTAACCCCGTCACCGTAATCAATATTTAGAAGCCAGTCACTGTCATCCGGAACATTACCAAGTACATTCAGACAAGGCAAAGTAGCATTGGGTGAACAGCTGGGATCGGTAAATGAACCGCTGAATAGAACCGTATCACCTTCAAATAATGGTTCGGGATTTTGTATATGCAAATTTACCAAAGGTGGATCATTAGCAATTGTAATAGCAGTATTAAAAACATCGCTTTTATTTTGGGCCAGGTCAATTACATAATACTGGATAGTATAAATGTCTTCTGGCAGCACAGAAGTATCAAAATAATCCAATCCCCACCAAACACCAGGTAACTCTATAGGTATAGCTTCAAAATCCCAGATGTTCCAAGTATGAGTGCCATTATCAGGGATGCATCTTTCCAAAGTTCCATTAATTGAATAACAAAGCTTATCAATATCTTCCTGTGCCCTTTGGGCAACTATATCAAATGTAGTATCCTGCCGGGGAATGGGATCACCCTCATTAAAAAGAGTATCTGTAATTTGATTGATAATGGGGCTGGTTTGGTCAAAATTAATTTCCAGCTGGCAGCTTTTTACTGATTCTATATTTCCTAAGCCGCTATCTAAAGGGAGATTATTGGCAATATCTTCGGAAATGGTATAAAAGCAATATGCACCGTCCCCGTTAGGGAAATCGAAACTGAAAGGCTGATATACAGCGGATTGACTATTTATATTAATTTCACCCGTATAACTCTGGGTAAGATAAATTCCTTGATCAATACCGTTGTAAGTATAAGCCAGATTTACTAAAACGATTCCGGTATCTGTATCACTTACTTCATAATCAAGTGAAACTGGTGTATTATTTGTAAAATACGGTTGGGGCAATATTGTAGTAATGTTTGAAAGAGGATTTACTGCCTCTCTAATCGCCAGACCGCCATTTTCATTAATTGCATAACCTTTTGCAGATGCAAAAGCATCTGACCTGTTAAGGTAATCGGAATAGGTAAAGTTTTCACCGTTAAAATTTGCAAAATCAACAGTTGAAAGAGGATCCCCGCCGTTATTACTCCAATTTGTCCAAAGGCTGGTATTGCCTGAACGGTCAACTGACCTTAACCGGTAAATTAAACGTATATCGCTGCCTGTGGAAACGTCAAAATTACAGGTTTCTATATTATTATCAGTTATTATACAATTTCCGGGACTAATTAATCCCAGAAAAGTTTGTTTATTGGTATTGTCCAGATTTACTGCTACCGATTGAAGTTCATAAGCCGCTATATCTGTACTTGTACTTTCGGTAAAATCTAACGGCAGGTTTTGTGTTCCCCCTATACCGCCTACTCTTGTATAAATAGGTGTTTGCAGCCATTCCGGAGGATTTGGAGATTGGGTATCAATCACAAAAAAGACATTTTGAATCGCTGATTTATTTTGCACATCATCAAAGACCTGTATTCGCAGACAATAACTGCCGTCTGCCAGGTTTGTCAAAGTAAGAGTGCGGCTGGTATTATTTAGTGCTGTAATATTGGTGTTAAAAATATCTTCATTAATGCTGGCGAAATTCAAACAGGATGCATCATAGAGTTCATATCGTGTTAAGCGATAACCGGCAAGATTATCCGTGATGCTAATCCGGACAATTTCTGTAGAATTATTATTATAATATACTCCATTTACTAAAATTCCCGATACATTAGTAATACTGAAAGCCGGACTTGTGTTATCCAATTTGAATAATAGTTGTCTGGGTGCACCAGCTTCGATATTATTCACCTGATCATATCCAAAGTAGCAAAGTTTATGAGCTCCTTCACCTAAGGCATTGACCAGCGCTGATATATCTGTGGCATTGATTACGCTAGTATAGGTTGCTGAATTTACTGCAGGACAGTTGGCATTTCCATTCACCAAGTTAAATTTTATTAAATCACTGGAATTGCCTGATGCTATATCTAATCTTACAAAATTAAAGATTTCATACCAGCCAAAACCATTCCAGCCATTGTTATCCGTTCTAATTAAAGGAGGATAAGAAGGAGAATTATTATCTAACTGCCCTTGTATAAAAACACTGGTTGTCGGTGGGGTATTGTCAACTGTGAGATTTACCCAGTCAATGGAATCTGCCGGATTATTGGGATCGTTAGTTACCGGTTCAGAGCAAGGCAAAGTACCGCAGTCTTTATTTGTGGCTTTATCCCGTGCTTCCAGCTTAATAATGTAATTACCGTCAGGAAAAGATGCTGTATTCCAGGGAAATGAAGGAAAAGCACTCGGACCGTCATTATTTACTGTCCCTGGACCTGCTACAACAATGTTGCTGCTATTAACAACAATAAAATTGTAGCGCCAAAGGTTGGGATCAAATACAGCTCCTGATATTGTTTGATTGCCTTTGACGGTTTGGCCGTCGCTGTGAGAAGTAATTGTTGCTTCCGGAGGGTCGGTATCTACTATTACGGAAATTTCTGCGGTATTTTTAATTTCAATATTGCCTTTGCCGTCGTCTCCATTATTTGCCAGGTATACGTCGGCAGCTGTTAAATCATCGGCAAAGTCTTCAGCCGAGCTGTAAAATAAATATGTTCCGTCACTAGGCAATGCTGTTATTGTGCATGAAGCGAAGTTTGTACAGGTTCCGACAGGCAGGGGAAAACCTAAAATAAAAGTGTAAATGGTAACTGATTTGACACCGGAAAGGGCATCGTTAACATTTACATTGAAATTCAAAGTGCGGGTATTTGAATAAATACCATTAAACAAGGGTGAAACATTTTGAATTACTGACACAGGTCTTTGAGTATCTCTGATAATTGTAGCAGTACTCCAGTTACTGGCATTTCCTGCATTGTCGTATGCTCTGACCCGCCTGGTATAAATACCATCACCTCCGCCGGGTGAATTGGGATCAGCACCTGAATTGGGAAGCAGAACATAATCACCATCGAGACAAATAGCTCCAGGTCCGATTAGAGAATTCGGAATCTGAGTTTGGGTAGGAGAAATCAGCAAATTACCACAGGCTATTTTTGTATTAATAAAATACCCGTTCGGTCCTGTAATTTCAAATTCATACCCTGCTATGCCACTGCCGTTATCAATTACTGTATTCCATCTGAAAAAGATGCTGTTGGTTATCTTCGTCATGGCACCGTCTACCGGAGATATCCATGAAGGTGTTGCAGGTATGGTAGTATCCCAATTAATGACAGCTTCATCAAAAGAAATATTTCCTGCAAAGTCGGTAACTGTTAATCTTATAGTATAAAGACCATCAATATTTGCCGAAATTATAGTATCTTCAAAATTTGGTGTTAAAAAGTTTATGACTCCTGCAACAGGCCCGGATGTTTGTGTCCAGGAAAGGCTGAAAATTCCGGATAGGTTGTCGCTGGCCGTAGCATCCTGATTTACAGCAGATTTTACTATTTTATCAGTACCTGCATTTACCTGCGGTGCCGTTCCGTCAATAGTCACCTGCCACGGACCGGACCAGTCGCTGCAATTGTCAGTGGTATCGCAGGCTCTTACCTGCCAATAATAAATATTATCGGAAAGC
>DATDWK010000067.1:0-2458 GCA_035289685.1 Candidatus Dojkabacteria bacterium | reverse complement strand
TGGGCCGGTCACTGGTAAAAGGCCGCAACCTCTCCCCTTTCCCCCCTGCCAATATAATGGCGCTTTTAATCATAAAAGATATATTATCATAAATTTAACAATGTGGTAAAATGGGTTTGGAGGTACAAATCATGGAACCCGGCGGGCAAGAGGCAGCAGATCAAGAGCAAAAAAAAAGAAGCCTTGAAAGGCACTTAGCAATAAAAAGGAGGGCAGAACACGCGTTAAATACTACCACCCTAGAAGGGGGTACTGATGTTGGAGGACCAGCAGAACACATAGCCGAAAAAGATGCTCATGAAACCGCTGCCCGAATTTTAACAGGTGATCTTAGGTCAAAATAAGATATTCTATATTTTCTTTTCCGCGGTAAACTTTAAATCTAAACCATCAAGCCCACACATTATAGGTTGTCCACCTGAAAGTTGTTGCCTTAAGCCAATTGCTCTCCTCATCTGCCAGTCTGTAGTCAGACCTAATTCAAGACCTTTTCCTCTCATAATAATGGTTCGTATGCGCGGGGAATACCCCAACCGATAACCAATCTCATGATTTTCTACCCAAATTTCCCATGATTCTTCACCGATGGTTCGAATAAGACGAATATTGCGTCGAGCCATTCGTCTTAATGCAGTGCTATCAGGCACATTGTCTAAAATAAAACTAAGGCCTCCGACGAACCCTTCAGTATTTTCCACAGTTTGTCTCATAGCCCTTATTATATTACAATTGTCTTTATGATTCCTCAAAAATCAAACAATCAAATTATCGCTGCCCAAAATTACTCCCCCATCCGGGCCAAATCTTTCAAAGTGAAAACCAAGTCTCCTGATTATGCTCAATATGCGGCTACCATCAGGGCTTATGCCCTGGCAGGAATGCCTTTTGAACACATAGCCAATGCCGGAGACCATTTGGGAGACATTGTGGAAAGACTGGAACTGGATGCCCCAATCCAGAAAAGCTGGAAGCAGATGACAGGAGAAATTGCAGAAGGTGAAGGAAAAATTATGGCATGGCAAACCAGAGGCGAAAAAGTTCCCCTTTCCCACCAATTATCCGATGCCAGAACTGTTACGGGCATGGAAATGGTTACCATCTCTCAAGAAATAACTATTGCAGGTTCAGAGGAAAAAACAATAGATGTGGTAGAAGGAATAGCAGTAGTTAAAAAAGATGCATTCCTGCAAGAAAATACTAATTCAGCATTGGAAAATAATGTCTTCCTGAAAGTTCCTGCAAACCTAAAATAGCTTCCACCCCGGGGGTGGATGTGTAACTGCAAGTTGACAAAGACTAACCTTTCTATTTAAGATTAGTTTAGTCTGCTCGGTTAATATGGCTAAAGACAGAGAAATATATTTATACACACCAGAAGGATTTCAAACACATCCAGGCTATAGAGATTACCCTAATACTCCGTTCAACACTGTCAACCGCACTGCAGAACTTTTAGGTTTATACTTAAGCAGTTGGATACCAAAACCGTATCTGATCAGAGAGGCGCTGGCCGGTTCTCCCTGGGATTTTGTTTGGCAAGCTGAACAAGGATTTCATCTGGTAGCCCATACCCTAAATAGGCCGGGCAATATTACAGGAAGACATTTGGAAGAAATCTTATCTGCTTCAAGATCCCGCTTGTTAGATCCAGAAATTGAACAAATTGAAGCTTTTGGTTTGGCAGTAGTTTTATTTGGCGCAATGAATACACATTCTGCCAGAGAAGGTATTTTTTGGCCTCCTGAAACTACTCTTGAATATTTATTGCGAATTCAAGAGATGCGCGGCGAACTTTACAAAGTAATAGCCGGCGAAACAGAACCAGGAACTCCGGTTGAAACCAGACCTGCCCTTTGGAGAACAAGATTATTTTTTGAGGCTGGAGCAAATCTGCCTTTAAGACATATTCCACAAGCAGTTGATCCTCTGGAAAGATTGCTTGCAGATGTTAACTTAGAGTAACCTATAGTTGGTACTTGACAAAGTAGTATTTTGGTGGTATAATGTAATTTACAACTTAATATTAAAAGCGTTTTAAGTGAAGTCACGATTCACGAGCCGAGGGTCAAAATACCCTACAGAAGTTAAACTGTAAAATACAACAGACGATGTTGGAAAACCAAAGTCGCCACCAAGAGGTCCGATAAGAAATTATCGAGACAAACAGGATGGGACCGCGGGAGGTCCTTTTTTAATGCCTCTCGTTCCTTGTTCACTATTTTCGTAGTGGGCAAAGAACGGGAGGTTTTTTAAAGGAAAAAATATGAAAACATTAAATGATAAAAATTTAAAACTGGCAATACAAAAGCAAGGGCGTTTGACCGATGAGACGCTTGAGTTTTTGCGCAAATCCGGCCTTGAATTTGAGAGTTACAATCAAAGGCTATTTTCCCTGTGCAGAAATTTCCCTCTGGAAATCTTGTATGTCAGAGATGATGATATTCCTGATTATGTAGCC
>DATDWK010000066.1:0-3104 GCA_035289685.1 Candidatus Dojkabacteria bacterium | reverse complement strand
TCGCAAAATATTGATCTTTTACCCGCAGAGGAAGAAGAAGATTCCAGCGGCTTTGACCCCCATATCTGGCTGAATATCGCCAACGCCAAGATTATTGCTACCAATATCAGCGATACTCTGGTCCAGTTAGATCCTGCTAACGCGGTTTATTATCAAAATAATCTGCAAAATTATCAGCAGGAATTGCAAAATACCCTGGAAAGATCCCTGGAAAAAATCACAGGACTGGAAAATAAGCAGCTGATAACTTTCCACGACGCCTTCGCTTACTTTGCCAAAGAGCTGGGCTTGGAAATCGCTGCCACAATTGAACCTTTCCCGGGAAAGGAGCCGACTGCGGCTTATCTGGCTGAAGTCGCTAATATTATTAATCAATATGGAATAAAGGTACTCTTTAAAGAACCGCAGCTTTCGGATACTGTTGTAACTACACTGGCCAACGATTACGGCGCCACAGTGTATACGCTTGACCCTGAAGGAGCGCTGCCGGATATTACTACTTTTATTGAACTTTACGAATATAACGTGGACAGTATAGTCTCCGCTTTAAAATAACCGTATAATAGAATAGCTTGATTAATGCCATTTCCATTAAAAATTTAAGGGTATTTTTGGGCAGCAGCGAGATTCTGCGCAATATCTCTTTAGAAATTCCTAAAGGAGAGCTGCTCTATATACTGGGCAGCAACGGCTCTGGAAAAACAACCTTAATTAAAACGATTCTGGGAATTATTAAACCCGATTCCGGAAATGTTAGTATTTTCGGCAAACCCAATACCCAGGAGCAAGTCTCCCGTCATATCGGCTACGTTCCGCAATACAGCAGTATGGAAAGGGATTTTCCCATTTCCGTTGAAGAAGTAATTGAACTGGAATGTTCAACGCTTGACCACTGCAATATAAATGCCCATGAACACTTAAAATATTTCAATGCGGAAAGTTTTAAAAACGACCGGCTGAGCGAACTATCCGGAGGCGAGTTTCAAAAAGTCTTGATTGCCAGAGCTTTTGTCTCAAATCCCAAAATACTGATTCTGGACGAACCCTTTAATAACCTCGACAAACTGGCGCAGCAGGAACTTTTGACCTTAATTGATAAATTGCATAACGAAGATGGCATGACCGTACTTATAATTACGCATGATCCCAATATTATTAAAAAATCCGACAGGGCTGTGCTTTTAGAGGATGGACAATTAATCACCGATAAAGCTGAAGTGCTTTTAAAGGAATATCTGCATCACGAATCGTAGTAAACAAGAATATTAATTAAATAGAAAGCGTTAAAAATTTTTAAATTATGGATCTTACTGCTGTATTACAACAATCTTTTATGCAGCGCGCTCTTCTTGGTGGATTGCTCATAGCAATTCTCTGTGCTGTTATTGGAATCTTTATTACACTTAGGAAACAATCGTTTTTATCTGATGCTGTAGCACATGCTTCCTTGAGCGGAGTTGCCGTCGGCCTGCTCATCAGTGCCGAGCCGCTTTTGCCTGCCCTGCTGGTAGGTGGTTTAATGGCAGTTGCCATTACTTATCTGCAGAACCGCAGCACAATTTCTCTGGATGTCCTGATCGGAATTTTCTACTCGATACTTTTCGCGCTTGGAGTAATTATTATTAACCTGACTCCCGGATACCAGCCCGAACTGTTCTCTTATCTCTTCGGATCAATACTGGCTATCTCCCCTGCTGATCTTTATACCAGCCTGGTTATCACCCTAATTACCATAGCCCTGATTGCTGTGTTTTACAAAAAACTCGTTTATATAATTTTTGATAAAGAAGCAGCTTTTATCAGGGGCATTAATACAACTGTTCTGGAATACCTGATAAATATTTTAAGCAGCATCACCATAATAATTTCAATTAAAATTGTCGGATTGATACTAGTCACAGCTCTGTTGATTATCCCGGCAACGTCAGCCAAGCTGCTGGCAAAAAATTTCAAGCAAATGCTGCCCCTGTCGGTGTTATTCAGCCTGGTTGCTATAGTAATCGGCATTACTTCCTCGTATTATCTCAATACTCCGACAGGAGCCACCATCGTGCTGATAAGCGGAATTTTATTCCTGCTGATCTTCACAATTACCAGGATTTTTAAATAGAAAATGTAAATCTACAATCTTCATCCCGAGGCAAAAAGATATATATCAAAAAGTGTAATATATTTTTCTTCAAAAAGTTGTAATTTTGAGCTTTGGATGATTCTATACCATGATTAGCTATATTAGATCTACCTTTACTACAGATAAAGCAGGTCCGACCCAAGGTAAGGAGGAAAATGTTTTTGACATGAATGCTAATTTACTTAGAGAATCTCAAAGATTTGGTTTAAAATTGGGGTTAATAGGTATAGCAGCCGCGTGTCTGGCTGTTAGGTTATTACCAGCAGTTTTACCTGCGGTAAATTTATCCGAAACTGTTAACACTGTAATAAACACCGCCGGCCTAGTTGATTTAGGGGCATTATTACTAGTTGTGGCTAACGAAAGATTACAAGTAGGTAGAGTTATCAAAAACCTTACTGCTATTTCTCAGAACAATAGCTAATTTTACGCCCTATTTTACTGGTCTACGGTCAACGAAACAGTGGTTTTGCCCGCTTCACCCTCTAAAACATAAACAAAAGCTTCACGGACTCCTTTTTTATAGCTCAAAGTAAAACCGAATAATGTATCTTCACTGTTCAAGGTCCAGCTGTTTTCAGACATCTTATTCTTATAAAAATTTTCTACATCGCTGGTAGTGGCATTGACACTATAACTCGTGCTGAACACAGTCTTGTCCGTTTCCTTTTGAGATCCCGAATAAAGAATCTCGGCATTGGCCATTAACGGCACATCTGAAGGCCAATCTGAGACCAGTTTTCCAAAAGTCGTTTGGGTATCTTCATCACTTAAACTGTTTTCCAGAATATCCTGGACAAATCCACTTATTGCAGTGGGATTTGCCAGCTGATTGGTAAGCTCGTCTGCCGCCCTTTTAGTAAGCAGATATGCTGCCAGGGCACCTCCACCGCAACACAATAACAGCAATCCTAAAATCACAAGAATAATAACCAGAGCGTTATTGCCTTTTTTGGGTGCAGCTTCGCCGCCG
>DATDWK010000065.1:0-6020 GCA_035289685.1 Candidatus Dojkabacteria bacterium | reverse complement strand
TGGTTGCCGGAACTGGAACTGGCAGAAAAAGATCAAAAACAAACCCGTGGTGAATTTTTGGTTGCTGTTTCCTCGGTATTGAATGTTTCAGCTGAACAGCTTGAAGTTACTTTAATCAGCGGTCCGCTGTGGGTAAATATCGCTGAAAAAATAAGCCTGGATGAACGGAATCAGCTACTGGATTTAAAATCCCCTTCAAGCGAAAACTATTTTCAAGGCATGCAGTTCCAGTATGTCAACAAACGGGTATATCCCGAAATTGAAATGGCAAGCCAGGTTCTAGGTTTTGTAGGAAAAAATACCCTGGGAGAAGAATTGGGCATCGGAGGTATAGAGCAGTATTATGACGGCAGCCTGCGCCCCCAGGAAGGTTTCGAGTCATCGGAAATTGACAGTTTCGGGAATTTAATAACCCTGTCGGGAGAATCAGCCATTGAACCAAAACCCGGTGTCACTATTTATTCCACTTTTGATAAAACTCTGCAGCTTAAGCTGGAAGCCAAACTAAAACAAGGTTTATTATCCTATAAAGCAACCTCACTTACTGGTATTATAATGGATCCCAAGACAGGTGCGATTTTAGCAATGGCTAACTATCCCAATTTTGATCCCAATAAGTATAATAAAGTTGAAAACGTCGATGCCCTTGGAAATAAAGCGATCAGTACCCCTTATGAGATCGGCTCTGTTGCCAAAATTTTTACTTTGTCTGCTGCGCTTGATCTAAAAAAAGTGGGGCCTACCACCCTAATCCTTCCAAACGGACATAACGGCTGCGAAGTAATATTGCCCGATCCGCCCAAGGATCTATACTGTTCAAAAAGTAAAGCCAACGAACTAAGTACTTGTACCTGCACCTATGACCGCAAACCTGTCAGACGTCCCCTGACAGTTCTTGATGCATTAGAAGGCTCTGACAATATTGGCTTCCGTCACATTGCGCTAACCATGACTTATCAGGAATTCTATGATTATTTACAAAAATTCGGTTTATCCTCAATTACAGGAGTTGACCTGGCAGGAGAATCAATCGGCATAGTTAAAAACTCTAAAGACTGGAATTATGCAGATCAGACTGTTTATTCATATGGACACGGTTATGAAATAACTCCGATGCAGACAATAACAGGTATAGCAGCAGTGGCAAACGACGGTAAGCGTTTACAGCCTTACGCGGTTTCCAAAGTAGTCGACGCTGCAGGTAATATCAAGGAGTTTAATCCCAAAATTGTAACCCAGGTGATTGATCCCATAACAAGTAAAACAGTATCTGATATGCTTCACGAGGTATTTTTAAACCAGTTGATTGAAAGAAAATACCATGATCTCAAAAAATATTATATCGCTTTAAAATCAGGAACAGCCTTAATTCCTTACAGGGACAGACCCGGTTATTCCAGTGACATTAACACCACATTTGTAGGATACGATGCTTCACCCGAGCACAAATTCATTATGATGTTGAAAATTGAAAAACCTGAAATCGGCGACCTTTCATTTTATAACGCCAGGTTATTGTGGCTGGATACGTTTATGGAAATCAAAGATTATTTACGTGTGCAGGAATATTCTGCAAAATGACATCTTTTAAAAGTAACGGTTTACTTGACATGCAAAGCAATCAAATACGTTATATAATCTTCGTATGTCAAAAAAGTAACTTTTTTTAATATTTTAAGTAAAATAAATGTCATATTACCGTATCATTGGAGGAAAGCCGTTAAAAGGCAGTATTTCTCCAATACCCAATAAAAACTCAATACTCAAGCTTATCCCCGCCGCATTGCTTACCGAGGAAATTGTAACAATTCATAATGTTCCTAAAAGCACAGATGTCCGTTTAATGCTGAATATTGTAAAGCAATTGGGTGGTAAGGTAAGTTATGCCAACGGAGGTGAAACTATAAAAATTTCCGCCAAAGAACTGAATACCTATGAAATAGATCCGGAACTATCGCAAAAAGTAAAAGCATCAGTAATGTTTATGGCACCGTTACTGCATAGATTTAAAAAGGCTTCCATGCCCATTCCCGGAGGTTGTAAACTGGGTACCAGGCCATTGGATGCTTTTATTGACAATATGGTGCAAATGGGCGCCAAATATCAAAGAGAAAAAGGTTATTTTCTGGAAGCGGAAAATCTTAAACCCGGAAAAGTATGGTCCTGGTTTCCCAGTGTAACCGGTACTGAAAATCTGATTATGCTTGCCTGCCTGATCCCCGGTAAAACCAAAATTTACAATGCTGCAGGAGAGCCGCATACACAGGATCTCTGTAATATGTTGAATTCTATGGGTGCAAAAATTGAAAATATTGGATCCAACAACTTAATAATTCATGGGGTTGAAAAACTCCATGGCACTGAGTGGAGCGTAATTCCAGACCATCTGGATGTTGCAGCTTACATTGCTGCCACGGCCATGACAGGTGGCAGTATTACCATTAAGAATGCCGTTCCTGAACACATGTCCATCCTTTTGCAGGTTTTTGAAAAAATGGGCATAAAAGTCAAAATCTCTGAAAATGATATTACTGTTTCTGAAAACCAGAAATTGCAGTGCCAGTTAACTGTCCGCGGAGATATTTTGGATATTAAAGCATTTAACTGGCCGTTACTGCCTCCTGATTTTATACATATCGCCATAGTCTGTGCGCTTAAAGCCAAAGGCAGCATCATTTTCCAAAACACTTTTTATGAATATGGATTCTTCTTTATTGAGGAGCTGGCTAAAATGAAGGCTAAAGTAATTATGGCTGATCCTTTCAGAGTAATCACTTTCGGGCCGACAAACTTTAAAGGCGCCAAAGTATTTGCTCCAAATATCATCCAGGCAACAATGGCGCTGTTTTTAGCAGCTTTGAGTGCGGAAGGGGAGACAATTTTAGAAGACCGTGATGATTCACTGCTGCGCCGTTATCCGGATCTGGTAGAGAAATATAAAAGCTTAGGTGCCCAAGTTTCCAGAATCGGTAAAAAATCCGGGTTTTTAAATTAATGTAAATTAATTTACAGGTTTACGTTTCTTACTTATATAAATAGTTATTAAAAAACCCTTTATACAAGGGAGAAATGGAGATGGTATTTTATGTCAATTTTTCGTAAAACATTACGCACTGCTTTAAGTATTCTTTCCCGATGGGCTTTAAATAAACATCAAATTGAATTAATTGTCATTAACGGCTGGTACGGAACAGAAGTAGCCAGGGAGCTTTTATATACAATCTTGAGTCCAACGCTTTTGGTACGCCGTAATATCAAAGAAATCTGGTGGGATTTTTCTATACCCTTAGCAGTGTTGGGTTATAAAGATAAAAAACGCAACCCTTTTGCATGGGTCTGGTTACTTTTAAAAGCTGCTTTATATTTATTATTCGGCAAAAAAAATCCCCATATTCTTATACTAAGTGCTGACTGTACTTATGACGCCACTGCAAGGTATTGGGGAAGCTTTATCAAACCAGAATATCTGCTGATTCTAAATTACACAAAAAAAGCAGCACTTACAGAAGAATTAATTAAATCTACAAAATTCAACAAAGGTACAATAATTTACGATCCCGACCAGACAAATGTTAAAATCCAGAGAGTTTTACAAAATACCCCTACATTTACATTTTCTCAATATGCCCCTGCAAAAGTGCAAATCATAGACCAGAAAAATCTCTTTACCATTAAATATCAGAAAAGGGAAATATCCTTACCCAAAGAATACTTTCCCGCAGTAAGCGCAGATCTAATCGCAGGAGTATATTCCCTGGCACTGTTAATGAAAATGGATCTTTACGAAATAGGTTATAACAGCTTAAAATTTTCCCTCCCCGATCTGGTAATTTCCAAAATAAAACAAAATTTGGCGTATAATTAATCATTAATATAAATAATCGTCAAATTTGGAACATTTTTTAAATCAGCTGCAAATTCCTTTTCTTGGAAAAGAACAGTTAACAAAAAAAGACTTTGAAATTATTTACGAAACCTATTATAAAAAGGTGTTTGACTTTGTTTTTAAACGAACAAACATCAAGGAAATAGCTGAAGACCTGACCCAGGAAATTTTTGAAAAAATTCTTAAAACCATAGAGGATTTCCAGTGGCAGGGAGTAACTGTTTCTGCCTGGATATTCCGTATTGCCCGCAACCATATCATTGATTATTACAGGAAAAATAATAAATATAAAAATGACCGTTCGTTTGAGGAAATTGCCAACATGCTTATCTCTACTGTGCAAAATCTGGAAGTTCAAGTCGAAGGTGCAGAAGAAGAAATTGCCCTGTATAATGCACTTAGGGAATTATCCGAAGAAGAGCAGTTTCTTATATACTATAAATTTTTTGAAGAAATGAGCAATAAAGAAATTGCCAACCTGACTAAAATTTCGGAAAGTAACATTGGCACTAAATTACACCGCATCAGAAAAAAATTGGCTAAAATTATCAAACTATAATAAACCCATGAACGAAAATAATCCCCTGCAAAAATTAAAGAATATTCTTCATGCTTGGCAGTCTTTGGTTGCCAATTTCCGTTACGGATTTCCTTATAAAAAACTGAAAATTATCGGTGTTACTGGAACTGACGGCAAAACTACCACCACATCTCTTATCTACCATACATTAAATGCCAATAAACTGCCTGTGGGATTTATCTCAACTATTACGGCAAAAATAGCCGACAGGGAGCTGGATACAGGTCTGCACGTAACCACTCCGGATCCCTGGATGGTTCCAAAGTATTTAAAAATGATGGTGCAGGCAGGCATAAAATACGTAGTGCTGGAATCAACTTCTCAGGGCTTACAGCAAAACCGGCTGGCAGGTATCAGTTACGACGCAGCTGTTATTACCAATATTAAATCAGACCACCTGGACTACCACGTCACATGGGAAAACTATGCCAATGCCAAATTCCGTATTTTGCAGAAATTAAAACCCGGCGGTTTGGCTGTTTTAAACCGCGATGACGAACTAGCACGGAATTGGATTCAAAAAAGAATCACTCAGGAAAATCTTCCTTCACAATTTATCTGGTATTCCAAGTATGAAGTAAAGGATCTCCAGCAAAGTGTTTCAGGACAAAGCTTTACATATAAAAATACTGAATTTTCAATTCCTTTAATCGGCATTTATAACCTGGAAAACGCTTTAGCTGCAATAAATATTTGCAGCAAATATTTATCATTAAAAAAGATTTCCCAAGCTATAAAGTCTTTTCATACACCCAAAGGCCGTATGGAATTAATTCAAAAAGAGCCTTTTGTAATAATAATCGATTTTGCACATACAGCCCACGCCCTTTACCAGGCATTGACTTCACTGCAGCCGCTTAAAGAATCAGGCTCCCGGATAATTTCTGTTTTCGGCTGTGCAGGAAAACGCGATAAATCACGCCGTGAAATGGGTAAAATATCCAGCGAACTTGCCGATATCACTATTCTCACAGCAGAAGATCCCAGAAACGAGGCGCTTGCCGATGTAAATACAGAAATCCTTAACCACGCAAAAAAGGCAAATGGAAAATTAATTCAAAGATTTACCAGCCACAGGGATTATCTGCAGAATTTTCAAATAACTAAAACAAAAAATACCCTTAAAAATAATTTATTCCAAAAGATTAAGCCAGTGTTTGCCTTTGACGAAGATTCCCCCGACAGCCGCAGAGACGCAATTGATTTTGCTTTAAAAATTGCCGGTCAAAATGATATTGTTATTATTACAGGCAAAGCTCACGAGCAGAGCCTGGCTTTCGGAAATACAGAATATCCTTGGAGCGACCATATTGCAGTAACACAACGCTTAAAGGAAATTTCTAAATTAAATCAGCCAAAATAATAAACTGGCTGCAGCCGCAAAAATAAAAACTGCCTGAAAACCGAAGATACTTAGCAGTATCAAACTTAAAGCAAAATTAAGAGAAATGATTAATGTCCCCCAGATTTCCCGGGCTACTATCTTTTCATCAAATAATTGCTCCTGATTTTTTTTTGTCAGTAAATCATAGTTGATGGAATCCAGTGCCTGAC
>DATDWK010000064.1:0-7012 GCA_035289685.1 Candidatus Dojkabacteria bacterium | reverse complement strand
TCGAAGCTTTATCGGACTTTTTAATTTGGGGCATGCGAATTATTTGAAAACTTAGTTATTTGATCTTAATAAATTATCACCAGCACCACAAGTGCAAACTGATAAATATTTAAAAATCAGCTTGGTAAATTTTAGAGGATTCTGCCGGGACGCTTTTTTAAATCCTGAAACAGCAAATCGTTTTTATATTCCTCTATATTGGTAAAATCGTCAGCCAGCTCGATTAGTTCTTTATTGGCAGTTGTTTTAAACGCCACTACTTCCACCAGACAGCCCAACGACTGCTGCAGATAATTAACCACGGGTTTATAATCGCCGTCACCGGAAACCAGCACAATTGAATCAGCTTTATGGCCCAGGCGGATAGCGTCCATAGCAATACCCAGGTCCCAATCACCTTTTTTGGCGCCGCTGCTGAATACCTGGATTTCTTTTTCCTTGACTTCAAATCCTGCGGAATTAACGGCCTCGAAAAAATTCTGCTCTTTGGCTTCCGTGGTTTTGATTACATAAGCAATTGCCCTGGTTAAAATGCGTTCATGCAAAATCAATTTTAATAAATTCTTGTAATTGATTCTTTTGTTGTAAAGATGCTGCGCCGAGTAATACAAATTTTGCACATCGACCAGCACAGCAACTCTTTGACTGGGATTCCTGACAATCATAATAAAATTTTTCCTAAAAATTAAAAAAAGAATTTAATATCAGCATTAATTATACCCTTTATTTGATTAATTAACAGGATGCCTGATTACAGTTTTAAGTTTCTCCGGGCTGGTGCGCCTGGGGTCAGACATATAGATCTCGTGGTGCTTGTCTGTGAAATTTAATCCCTGTGCAGTGGCAAAATTCTCCATTTTTTTAAGATTTTCTGCTTCCTGGTCGTACGGGCCTATGTGCATGATCTGTACAGACTTGCCTTCTTTAAATGATTCCAGCCGTACTTTTGAGTAGTTTACTTCGGGTTTTTTCTTGCCCACCATTTGCTTTGCCTGCTTTAACAGCTCTTCGTCAACAATTACAGGAGACTTGCTTGAAGGTAGATACAGCTCTTTCAGCTGTTTTTCGTAATCGCTTATTTTAATGAGAAAAAATTAATAAATAAATTTATTTAAACGTCATGCAGCTGCAAAAACTCCAGCACCAGCCGCCTGAAAATCTCCGGCTGCTCCAATGTTACCATGTGGCCTGCATCTGAAATTATTTCCAGGCGTGCCTGAGGTATTTCCCGGGATAATAAACTGCTCAATTTTATAAAATCAGGTACTTCCTGCTCACCTATAACTACTAAAGTGTCTTTGGTGATTTCATGCAAACGCTTGATGGCCGGCGGTTCAGGACGGACCCAGGGGTTGTCATGCTCCCAGTGCCAACCCGAGTAAAACTTTCTTAAATTTTTCACTTCTTTTAAAAGCTCAGGTTTATCTTGTAATGATTTATAAAAAGAAAGCTGCAAAAAAAGATCACCTGACTTTGATCTGCCGGAATTTTTTAATTCTTTTTTAAACCACTCGATTTCTTTTTTATAAGCCTTTGACCATGTATACCCGTGCACACCGGCATCCACCAGAACCAGACATTTCACATATTCCGGATACTCTGCAACAAAATCCAGGACTACATCCCCGCCAAGAGAATGTCCCACCAAATGTGCCTGCCCAATATTCAGGTAATCCAGTAAAACCTTTAAATCCCCGGCGTGAGTATAATCCTCTCGGGGTAATGAAGATTTCCCGAATCCCCTAAGATCGTAAGCAATCACTTGGTAAAATGGGGAAAAATCCTCAACCTGCTTTTTCCAGACTCTGGTATCAAAACTGAAACCATGAATTAACACTAATGGGAAACCGGAACCCGAGATTTCGTAATACAGCCTGCCGTCAGCAATAGGAGCGTAGCCCTTATCCATGTACTTTTATTTTAAATCAGCTTATTATACTCTTTATCAAGCCACTTCTTAAATTTCTTCAAGGCAATTTTCCTCATGGAAATTTTATTTTTCTGCTCGGCGGTCATTTCGGCAAAAGTTTTGTTATAGCCTTTGGGAATAAAAATTCTATCCCAGTCCCAGCCATTATCGCCTCGAGGTTTGCGGGTAATAGTCCCCAATATTCTACCGTAAAAAATATGCACTTTTTTGCCGTCTGTGGTAAAACCCAAAGTCATCTGGGCAATTGCACTGCGGTCTTTTCTTCCCTTAAGTAAATCTATCATGCCTTCATTGCCTAATATATCAACAAAATCATTAATATATGTTCCCGGGAAAGCTTTAAATGCGTTAAAAGTAAACATAATATCATCAACAAATATTGGCTTCCTGACCTTGGCAAAATAATCTAGGGCTTTCTGAGTTGCTACTTTAATCGGGTCTGCAGACTGAATTTCGGGGATTTCCACATCTGTTCCCTCTATGTCATATTGCAGGATTTCCCTGGCTTCCCGCAATTTATTTTTATTCCCGGTTGCGAAAAGTATTTCCTTCATATTCGAAATTTGTTAACAAATATTCAGCATGTTAGCATAACTATAGTATTATCCAAAATTCTTGGCATATTTTTATGAAAGACATTGAGATCGAAATCAAAGTTAAAATAACTGATATTGCTCCTTTATTAAAATTTCTGCAAAAAAGTGCGAAATTTATCAGTAAACAGCAGCAAGTTGACAGGTACTATAATCCTCCGGGTCTGGACTTTTTTTCGGAAAGGCCGGTTAAACACTGGCTGCGATTAAGGCAGGAAACTAATGGAACTTCATCTATAAATTACAAACTATGGCATCATCAAAAAGATGGGACGCCTACTTATTGTGATGAGTATGAAAGTAAACTTTCAGATATTCCCGGCATGCAGAAAATTTTTAAAGCATTGAATTTCCGGGAAGCCGTAAAAGTTGATAAAGTCAGAAAGGTCTGGTTTTATCACGATTCAAAACGGGATTATGAAATTGCCGTTGATTCTGTTAAAAATCTGGGAGACTTTGTTGAGATTGAATATAAAGGTAAAAGCAGCAAGGTTGCTGCTGAAAAAATAAATCTGGATATGATTAAGTTCCTTAAAGACTTAGGTTGCGGAGAAATTGAAAGAAATTACGACGGCTACGCTTTTCAGCTGTTATTTAAAAATGAGATTGCCAGGAAAAAGACTTACTAGTTTTTCCATTCATCTATAGGTTGTTAAAAAATATAGAAAATGCTAGCATAAATTTGTTTGCATGAAAAAACACCCTGACAAAAAAACTCTAACTTCGCTTTTGGAAGATTATAATAGTCTAAAGGACCCTGTACAAGGCAAAAACCGCATTTTAAAATTATTGAAGACCGAAGAACAGGATCTGGTAAAATACCTGTCCCCCATAAAAAAAATCAGCAAACTCGACGGCAAGGTTTATCCCTCACAGGGTCTGCTCGAGACACCCTTTGACTACCTGGATTACGAAGAAACTCATATGCTGCCCAACAAATTTGTTCTCGAGACTCTAAGGATGCGCAGATTTTTTTTGGAACTGTTTAACCATCCCTACCGTATGACATTTCTTGATAAAGTCAATAACCAAGAATTTATACCTCCGCCCAAAATTCATTTTGATGCACTTCAGCATAGCAAAACACGAGGATTATCCTTGTCTATTGGAGATTTTGCTGCTACTGCCGTGGGTGCAGAACATCCGCGTATTTCCAGAAATGACGTTTATGCCCAGGGTTTGTACGTTAAATTGGGCAAACAGGCACGGCACATTTTTGCAGGATCTGAATCTCCTGATGTCTGGAACAGTTCCCTGGCAATTGCCACTATTGCCGCCTGTCAGTGCCTGGCAACAATTCGCAGAAACGGAGTACTTTCCGGAGTGAAACGCCAGTGCGACGTTGCCAAGGAGGTCTTTATCACACTGGAATACTTGGCAAGTACAGTTCTTAAAAACAGGTCTGATAAAGAAAAGATTCTCGGTTACTGGAAAAATAATGTCAGCGGTGCTCTGGAAGCCAGAGCAGATAAAGCCCTTGAAAGAGCTACTGCGCTTTATGATACAGGAGTAAGATCATTTTCAATTTATTCCCCAGAACCGGCCAATGATTGTATTACAACAACCAGGCTACTCAGGAAGAAATACGGTAAGGATATTGAAATAATTACCGGGCTGCTGGTAAGTGCGGAACAGGCAAAAAATGCCCAAGACGCCGGTGCAGATGCCCTGGTAGTCGGTGTCGGCGGAGGCGGCAGATGCACTACTGCTATCCGTAGCGGTACAGCTACAGATTGGCCCGAACTGGTGTGGGAATTGCGCGACCAGGTGAATCTGCCCATACTAGTGCAGGGAGGGGGCACCGACCATGTGGCTATTTCACTTTTATTGGGAGTCAGCGGAATTTATGCTTCGCGGGCTGTAGCCGGAGGCACGATTGAATCTCCGGGCGGGGCTCTCTACTTTAAAGAAAACACCGGCCTCTTGTTTAAACCATACGGAGGCGAGGCTTCCGCCAGAACCAAATATCTGGATGGCAAACTGCTGCCCTTTGCTGTGCCCAGTTTTGTGGAAGGTGAGACTAACAAGGCATATATGAGGCATATCAACTACTCCTGGCCGACACTGACATATAATTTACATGTTTTATTGGAGGATATGGTTTTAGCCCTGGTATTCAGAGGGGTAAAAAATCTTTACGAACTGCACGCAGTAAAGCCTACTCCCTTGAGAAGAATCACTACTTTTGGAGAATTTCAGAGAAATACGCATTAATCATTATCTAAACTATTATAACCAATCAAATGGTAAAAAATGTCAAAGGAATTATTACAGATTTTGACAACACCTTAGTGCAGACGCAAAAATTTATTAAGGAGCACCTTGGCAAGACCTGCAGAAAAATGAAATGCAATGAACCTGATCCCCAAACTCTACAGAACACTTTAAAAAAGAACCTGCCGTTTGAGCAGATTTTTACGGAACTTTTCGGTGAGATGTCGGGACCGGAAGTCCTGGCCGCTTACCGTGAAGATGCCATGGTTACATACTTTAATCCTACTCCGGGAGCCCTGGAAATGGTCAAGGCAGCCAAACAAAAAGGTGTTCCTGTGCTGATTGTGAGCAACCGCACCAATAAACTAGCTGAGAGGCTCGTTCAAGCCGGATTTGCTCCGGAGGATTTTTTAAAAATCATTGAGCCTGCCGTTAAAAAACCTTCTGAAGGTGCCTATACTGAAGCCTTTGCCGAGCTTGCAACAAATAAAGTACAGCCGCAGGAAACACTGATTATCGGCGACAGCCTGGACGACTATCAGGCTTTATCACCCGAATTGAAAAACAATTTTGCGGCAGTTACAACCGGCCCGAACAGCAGAGATGAATTTATTGCACTGGGAGTTCTCATGGAAAATGTGCTTGACTCGCTTGCCGGCCTTGATAAAATCTTGGCATAAATAAATAAAATAACTATTATATTATTATTATGGCAGAATATTCCCTTCCCAAAGACTATAAGTTTTATGATGCGCTTACCTCTTTTGACGGCAGGTTCCGCTCGCTTACCGAAGATCTGGCAGAGTATTTTTCTGAAAAAGCAGTTATAAAAAACAGAGTGCAGGTTGAGATTGAATATCTGATTTTTATGTGCGCCAAAGTTGTCAACATTAACCTTACAGAGGCAGAAATAAAATCTTTGCGCCGTCTTTATCAAAAATTTTCCAATGCCGATGCTGAAGCCGTAATAAAAATCGACCTGGAAATAAACCATGATACCAAGGCAGTGGAACTTTTTATCGGAGACAAACTGCGTACCTTAAAAATGACAAAACTCATCACCTATGTACATTTCTGCCTGACATCAGCCGATGCTGATAATAATGCAGCGTCACTTTCTTTGCAAAGTTTTTTACAGAAAGTATATCTGCCGGAGACAAAAAAACTGCTAGCGGTACTGGGAAACCTTGCCAAAAGCACCAGATCCAAGGTCATCCTGGGAAGAACCCATGGACAGCCGGCAGTCCCCACAACCATGGGCAAAGAGCTCACCAACTTTGCCGTAAGGGTAAAAAAGAGGCTGGATCACATGCAGAATTATCAGGTTGAAGGCAAGGTCGGAGGTGCAGTGGGCAATTACAATGCCCACGTAGCGGCCTTTCCAGAACTTGACTGGCCTTCTTTATCTGCAGAATTTATTAAAAGCCTGGGTTTGAGGCCGTTCACATTCAACACCCAGATTCTACCCTATGACAACTATATCTACATTTTCCAGCAGGCAAAATTGCTCAACTATATTCTGATCGGACTGGCACAGGATATCTGGCGCTATATCAGCGATGATTATTTGCTGCAGAAGGTCAATGCTAAAGAGGTCGGTTCATCAACCATGCCGCAAAAAGTCAACCCCATTGATTTTGAAATGGCTGAAAGTTACCTGACTTTGGCAAACGGTTTGTTTACCGTTTTTGAAAATAAGCTGACTGCCAACCGCCTGCAGCGTGACCTTGTTGACAAATACCTGGCTAGGGAAATTGGCCCAGCCTGGGCAGCGACCGTCGTTGCTTACCGCAGCCTGCAGACAGGTTTTTCCAAACTTACTTTTAATGAAGCGCAGGCAGCAGAGATTTTAAATGACCACTGGGAAATTATTACCGAGGGCATACAAACTATTTTAAGATTTGCCGGTGACCCTGAAGCTTACGACAAGCTCAAAGCGTTTTCGCGCGGCAAGGTCCTGGATGCCAGTCAGGTGAAAGTATTTATTGATTCGCTCAAAGTCAGTAAAGAGATTAAGAAGCGCCTGCTGGCACTAAGCCCGGCAACATATACCGGTGCAGCGGAAAAGTTGGTGGATCTGGGTTTGAAATTTATCGCTGAAAAGTAAAATGATTCATAAATAATCTGCCCCGATTACAATACTTATTATTTTTCTCAAATGAGTAAATACCGCAAAAATTCCGTTGGTTTAAGCGGCGGCGCCTTTGGTGATGAAGGCAAAGGTAAAATCACCGACAAATATGTGCATGATTTTGCTAAAAAATACAAAGTAATT
>DATDWK010000063.1:0-5121 GCA_035289685.1 Candidatus Dojkabacteria bacterium | reverse complement strand
TTAACATTATCGAATTTGACATTGGGTAAATCTCCGGCAGTGGTTTTTGCTGAACCCTTTTCAATTATGATCTTATTACCTACAGCAAAGAGACATCCAGAATTAAAACTTCCAGTTGTTAGATTGGGATTTATTCGTAGGTCATCTTTGATCAAAAAAATTATTTTTTGATCACATTGATGGTTTCGTCCAATTGTCAGGTTTCCTTGAACATCAACTATAAAAAAACCGTTAGTATCAGAGTCTATTAATAAATTGCTTATTGTTAAGGGAGTTCCCGGAAATTCAGGACCGTTAATATTTAAAGCAAGATTAAGATTATTTACTTCTTGGATAGTCGCATACGATTTATCAATAAAGTCAGATTTTGCAAGTAATAGCTTGATTTCATCGTATCTGCCATTAACGGGTGTATTATTGGTATCACTATAATCACTAGTGGAATTAAAGTAATTCTTGGGAATTCCACCCGGAGATGCTCCTTGATAACTTATACCAGAGCAGTTATTACATGACGGGACTTGATTTGCTTGAAGATAATTATAAGAGGCAAAGTAAGGAAAATTGTTATTTAAATTCAAACCGCTATAGGTGTTAATATTACTATTAGTTATGGTAATTTTAACTAGGATATTTTGCATAAAAAGACCACCAAAACTTACACCCGCCTGTGTAAAGACATCCCCACCCTGGGTCATCATCCAGGCTGGTAAAGTCGGAGTGGGACTTGGTGATGGTGTAATCGTGGGTGATGGTGTAAGGGTTGGCGGCGGCGGATCATCATCTCCTCCACAAGGCTCGCATTCATACCAGCGGGTTTGTCCGGTACATCCTGCTGAACACGATCGACCCCAGGCAGCGCAAGTATCGTTTTCTTCACTTTCACAATAATTAGCTCCACAGGTACTATAACAACGAGGACTGCAATCCGGTAAACCACAACCATCGGTCTGCAAAGCTGATGTTTTTAGTGGAGATAACAATACCCAACTGATTAATATTAAAAATAAAAGTATAAATTTTTTCATTAATAAATAACAATTCCTTTTATATCAGAAAAATTAAAGTCGTTTTTGGAATTTAAACTAACTAATTCAAAACAAACTCCGGTTGCGTTGGTAATAGCAGGAATATCCCAAGGAGTAAGTACTTTTTCATCTACATAGCTTCCTCCATAAACCGAGCGGATTAACCTGATTAATGGCGCATTTTCCGAATATGTCACTGTGTAAATTTGATTATTTGTACCTGTTATTTTTATTTTTGAGCCAACTAATTCAATTTTATTTCCTTTGATACTTGTAGGTGAACAATAATAATTTATTCCTTCTTGAACTAAATCTGTAATGCCTTCATTAATGGCAAGTTTGGGATCTGCTTGTACCTGTGTAGCTAGTAGAGGTGTATTTACACTGGTTGGTTCGATTAACTTACTGCTGTTGATTGTACTGACATAGTAATAAAATGCCCAAATACCCCCAAATATCAGAAATAAAATTACAAGTATCAACATAAGCGATTTATTGGACATTTTATAAAAATATTAATAATTTGCGAAATGGAATTAATAAATATAATAAAGACTTTTTAAATTTATTCAACCAGATTAATATACGGTTTTTCTCTGATGCTGAAGTCGTTAGGGTCGTCTAGGATATTTTTGAAAATAGTTATATAACGGGCATCATAGCTGATCAATTCCGCAGGAGTTTTCAGATTGACTGCCACCACAGATCTGCCGAAGTTGGCTACAGATGTTATAACGCTACCGGAAATTTTCAAGCCGTCGCTCATATTTCCACTGGTGTCATTAGTGCTGGTAAATTTATCAGTAATAATAAATGCCTGAACAATGTCATAGTTGACACTATCTGCCGAAGCTTTCCTGGTTCCTGAACTTACCACTGTCTCCCCTCCCACAACAAATAAGCAGCCTTTTTGGTTATTAAGGTTAATTATATCCGGTTTTAAAATTAAGTCTTTCTGAATTAAGAAAATTGTCTGGGTAGTACAGATAAAACCGCTATTAATAGTAAGGTTGTCGGTTATTTGTAAAACCCCTACCCCATTTTTAAATTCAATAACATCTGGCAGTTGGTCTGCAGATGAAATTGGCCCCAAGCTTCCAACAGTCAGATCGATCAAGTCACTTTTTGCCAGCTTGTTAACTAAAAAAGCATACCAACCATCTGCTGGACTGGTATTGTTATCCTCGTATAAACCTGCAAAGTAATTCTTATTTTGATCTTGTAGACCCGAACAATTATCACAGGTAATAATTTCATTAGTTTGCTGCAGATAGCTGTATGATGAGAAATACGGTTTTTGACCATTAAGTTCTGGCAGATTTGCATTTGCGATATGGGTAATTTGATTTAAAGTAGTTTGCATAAACTGATCGCCAAACTCTACTCCCAGCTTTACAAAAGCATCACCTATCTGGGTAATCATCCAATCAACTGGAGGTGTTGGTGAAGGAGAATCGACAATATTTTTCAGACAAACGTCCAGTTTATACTGTAAGCCCATAGGATTATTGGTATTGCTCACTTGTACAGCCAGAACGTTACTGCCTGTTTGAAAAAATGCTTTATTAATATCATCTTTTAAAGTATAGGATCCTCCTGCACCGCTAACAATGTTGCCGTTTATATAGAAAAGCGAACCGTTATCTGAAAACATATAAATTCGTGCATTTTCCACTGTTGCATTATTCGGAATATTAAAAATCCTACGGTGCAGATCTGTTTTATCTTCAGCATTAGGGCTATTTTGGGGAGCGCTAATCCAAGCGAATTTACCGATTTCTGGAATTGGAAAATAGTCGTAATCCTCCCAAGTAGGACTTTCCCAATGGACAAATGCCTGATTTGCCCAAGCGTCATCGTTATATGTCTCGGTCCACCAATATGCATCTGCTCCGCTTGATGGTATATAGTGGCTTAAAGCTTCTGTGTCACCAGGATAGCCGTCAAAGTCAACTCTTTTCCATTTTCCTAGGGTTTCAGCGCTAAATGCTCCTGCTGGTAGGGGATTTTGAATTCCATAAGAACCGCCGGGTGTCCGCGCAGCTTCTGTCCAGATACACTGTTGACCTGTCCTGACCTCAAAAAACCATAAGTGGTTCCACTGACAATCGCCGTTTTTGTATATTTTTGTATTTACAGTCAGATTAGTACCGGTATCGCTGGGTGCACAGATATCTCCAGTTGAAGTAGTAGTTGTGCGAACCCAGCTGCCGAAAGTATAGTTAAGATCACTCATGTTAAGTCTGACAATGATATCTTCTCCGTCCGCATCTCCTTGCGGTTGATTGGGTTCGGTTTCGAAAGTGTATCTAGGAGCATTTATAGGTTCTTCACAGTCGTTATTATTAAGAGAACCAGAATTAGCACCTTGATACCAGGTTACAGTATAGTTTGACGTACCTTTACATGCGTCATTTCCGCAATTATCCCCGTAATAGTAAAAGTCATTCTGACAGCCGATCTTTATACCGGTTACCATGCCCAATAATCTTGCCGTTTCAGCAGATGCTCTGTTGTAATTTGTCAATAAAAAAGGGAATATTAAAAGAACCAGAATAAAAACTGTAATTCTAAAAATAGATTTAATATAAAAATTTTTTTCTGTCATTTCATTGATTCTGGGTCTGAAAATCGAAATATTTTAATGACAACACATTCGTTACCTTCTTTTTGTTTACTTCTGAAATTGACTGTGACTGCATCGCCAATTTTAATCTTGTTAAATTCAACTGGCTCATTGCTCCGCTTTAATATCGGCGGATTGTTAAATAAATTTCCGGATTTTTCGTATTCGTCTAAAGTCACAATGGTATTTTCGGTTTTTTTACATTGGAATTCATAGCCAAGATTGTCGGTTACCACTAAAATTTCGGGAAGTAACTTACTTACATCACCGCGAAATTCTGTTTTGCTGGTTTGTTTTTCACCAATATTGGCAATTACCGAAGTAAAAATAACATTATCAGGCGTTGGTGCAATTATGCTTGAATCCCGGCTGTTTTGTTGAGGATTAAAAAATATCAGTAAAGAAATAACAATTGTTAAAATTGTCACAAAATAAATAACAGTAAGCAGTTTATTTTTTTTCAGGTAGCTTATTACCAGAGATGGGTTAAACATAAATATAATATACAAAAAGCTTGTAAAAGAAACAACAGAATCAGCATATGATAAATGCTTTATTATCTCTTGCTATTAGCTTTGCTATTACCTAAAATAAAATGTATATTTTTAGATACATAAATATTATCTGCATTTTTCATGAACCTGCCCGATTTTTTTGGTCTTGATATAGGTAACCATTCGATTAAAGTAGCCCAGGTAAAACACCAGGGTGCCAATAAAGCCGAATTAATTGCCATTGGCAGTGTTGAGTCAAATACCGGGATTACTAATTTAAAAGAAGAAGCAGCCAAGCAGACCCTGGCTGATAAAGTAAAACAGGTTAAAGAATCCAGCGGAATCCACACAAAAATTGTTGTGGCTGCGCTTCCGGAATCCACGGTTTTTACAAAAGTAATCGAAGTCCCTAATTTACCTGAAAATGAGCTGGACCAGGCCATTTTTTATGAAGCCAGGCAGCATATTCCAATTCCGGTTTCTGATGCACAGCTGGACCATATTCCCCTATCGGAAGCCAATCCCAACGAAAAAATGTTAAAAACATTACTGGTTGCCGCTCCAAAGACTTTGGTGAATCTCTATATGGAAATTGCCGACAAAGCCGGCCTGGACCTGATTGCTCTGGAAACAGAAACGGTCGCCACCGCACGAACTGTGACATTTCTTGGAAATCAGCAGGGAAACTCGTTAATTATAGATTTCGGCGCCAACGGACTTGATATGAGTGTTATCAAAGGTTCAAAACTGATATTTTCCCAGAGCCTGGGCACCGGTTCTGATGCGCTAACCAAAGCCATAGCCAGTGATTTCGGTCTGGAATACAGCCAAGCGGAGCAATATAAAAGGACATACGGAATAGTAAAAGATCAGGCCGAAGGAAAAATTTTCCGTTCGGTATTACCGGTATTACAGGTTATAGTCAACGAAATTAATAAAACAATTAATTATTTCAGGACCTATCTGCAGGAAA
>DATDWK010000062.1:0-4543 GCA_035289685.1 Candidatus Dojkabacteria bacterium | reverse complement strand
AGAAATTCGGAGGACACGTAGTCAAAACCGTGAAAATTTCTCCGACAATGGGCCCGAGCATCAGCTTATCTGTTTAAAAAATCTTTAGTGGAAGCCTGGAATGAACTTCAAGTTATATTATTTAAAATCCGGAATTTAATTGAAAACATTGATATAAAAAAGAAATATCTCGAAATACTAAGGAAAAATGAATTGGAAGGACTGACTGATAAGTTTATAAAAGCCGCTTTGGATTCAAAATTCCTTAAACAAATGCCTGATTCATATAATATCGGGATTAACGACGGTGAAGCTGCCGGTCAAACACTGAAACATCTGCACATACAAATAATCCCCAGATACTTTGGCGATGTCAAAGACCCCACCGGAGGGGTAAGAAATGTGATACCAGGAAAAGGGAATTACAAAAAATAGCTCAATTTTATAAAAGCAGCGAATAGCTTTTTTTCAAATCAAGTTTTTTCAGTAAATTAGGTAGATTTTTCATTACTGCATACAGATCCTCGTTTTCATTTTTAGGAGGGAAATTATACTTTTTAAATTCAGCAATGTTAATCCACTTATATAGGGAATGTTCGGCACTCAATTTTACCTGACCACTGGCTTTGCATAAATAAAGATTACGGAATACAACTGGCCGGCTTTTCACTATTCCAATAAATTTTGAAGTACTTAAGATTGCTATAATCCTATTTAGTTGTAATCCTGTTTCCTCTTTTATTTCCCTGACAATGGCTGCATACAGATATTCGTTATCTTCCAGTTTTCCTCCGGGAAAATCCCAAATATCCTTATAAACTGTTACATTCTTGCGCTTAATAATGAGAATCTGCTTTTTGTCATTAATAATAAATGCCTTTTGTCCGAAATAAACATTATTAAAACTATTCATTTTAAAACTGCTAAAAGTATCTCATATTATCACTGTATGCCTAGATTGACAATCGATTCTAAATAAGCTATCATCTAAACATTCACATCAAAGACAATAGGCTTCCTTAAAGTGTAAGACCTATCGAGGTGGAAAAAAATTTTTCTTTAATATTTAGGGAAAAATTTAAAGATTCCGCTTCGCAGCGGATTTTTTTATAACAAGAGAGTGAATACTCCAATCATAAGATCGGATATGAACGGAGATAAAAAGACTCACCAAAGGTGAGACAAAGCTTAACAAAATACCACAACCCTAAGGTTGCGGGTAGTTTATTTAAATAACTAAAATGGCAAAAACGAAAGCACAAAAAAACGAGCTGGTGGACGAATACAAGCAAAAACTCCAGCAAAGCCAGACAATTTATGTGGTCCAGCCAAAAGCTTTAACTCCAAATGAAGCCACTCAATTAAAAAAGGAATTGTCAGCCCTGGATTCCACTTTTAACGTTGTAAAAAACTCACTGTTTAAAGTGGCCCTGAAAGAGGCAGGATTGCCGGAATTAGCGGTATTTGATGCCGGCGAGCACGCCGTACTTTTCAGCGGAGCACAAGTATCCCAAGTAGCAAAGGTTTTGGCCAGATTTGCCAGGGAAACTGAAAAACTGGAAATTTCAGACGGCCTGTTGAACGGCGAAAAAATTTCTGCGGCACAAGTAAAAGACCTGGCAGAACTGCCGGCCAAGGATGTCTTAATTACCCAGGTGCTTTATATTATGAATGCTCCTGTAAGGAATCTGCTTTCGGTAATGAGTGGTAATATGCGGGATTTCCTAAATGTTTTACATAATCTTAAGGAACAAAAACAGCAAAAGGCTAAAGCTTAAATGTTGATTTAAAATATTTTATTTTTTTACTTAAATTACTATGACAGACAAAAAAAAGGCATCAAAAGAATTAACTGGTGATGCTCAAAAAATCGCAGATATGCTTGAAAAAATGACTGTACTGGAGGTTTCCGAGCTTGTGAAAGCTCTGGAAGAAAAATTCGGCGTTTCTGCAGCTCCTGCAGCCGCTTTTGTTGCAGCCCCTGCCGGCGGAGCCACTGACGCTCCCGCAGAAGAGGAAAAAACTTCTTTTGATGTGGAATTGAGTGAAGCCGGAGCTAACAAAATTGCCGTGATTAAAGTGGTCAAAAATGTTACCGGACTTGGTCTAAAAGAGGCCAAAGAACTGGTTGACGCTGCACCCAAAATGGTCAAGGAGCAGGTGAAAAAGGAAGACGCTGCAGCCTTGAAAAAAGAGCTTGAAGCAGCCGGTGCTAAAGTGAATTTAAAATAAAAATTTGTAAAATTTTTATAGGGTAAAATACGCTGAATGGTATATTTTACCCTGTTTTTTGTGCATAGACATCTCCCCTGCTCTTCAGTATAATACCAAGCGTAATTACCTTTTATCTTACCAGATAATTTTAGTTTATCAGTAATAATATGCAGGAGTTACTATTAAATAACGGTATTGAAAAAAGCACCATTGTGCTGCTGTTAATGCTGCCTATTGTTGCTACTATGGTTGGAATTTCCAGGCATATAATCGGTATGCGTTCTTTAGGAATATACCTGACCCTGATCATCACCTTTATATTTTTTGAACTGGGTGTCACGGACGGGAGCATATACTCGGATACCCTTACAGGGTTTAAGTACGGATTTATATTAATGTTTATAGTTTTTCTAAGTGTAATTGTTTCCTACCAGGTTATTAAAGACTGGACTCTGCATTATTATCCCAAACTTTCACTGATCATCACTATCAGTTCCCTGGCAGTGCTTTCACTCATTTTGACAGCTGCAATTTTCAGCCTGAACGGTATATTGAAAATAAATGTTTTTACCCTGATTTTAATCGTAGGTCTGGCTGAAAAATTTATGAGCATTTTTACCAGAAAAAGCTTACGGGCAAGTCTCTTTATCACTTTTGAAGGTATACTTCTGGCATCCCTATGCTATTTATTAATCAGCTGGAGTTCTTTTATCGAACTTATTACTGAATATCCCTATGCCATTATACTACTCTTCCCGATTAATTATGCCGTGGGGCGCTTAAGAATGCTGCGCCTTTCCGAATACTTCCGCTTTTGGAGTATTTTAACTGAAGAAGAACCTAAATGAGTATTTTTACCATTCTGGAAAACCGTAAGAAAATTTTGGGGATGAATGAAAGACAGCTTGTTTATGTCAGGCGCTATAATAAATCGCGGGCTATACAGATTGCCGACGATAAAATTCTGACTAAAAAAATTCTCAACGCCAGCGAAATACCCAATCCAAAACTGCTTGCTGTAATCGGCAATTATATGCAGCTCGAGGAGTTTGATTTTAGTCTGCTGCCGGCAAGTTTTGTAGTAAAACCAGTCAAAGGACTTGAAGGCGGCGGTGTGGAAATATTTTACAACCGCGACGAAAACGGCAACTGGATCCGTGCAAATAAATCAAGAGTCAGTCCGGAACAATTAATACAGCATATTAAAGATATTCTTGATGGCAGGTATTCACTTGCCCAACAGCCGGACCAGGCTATGTTTGAGGAACGGGTGAAAATTCACAAAGCCTTCAGGTACTACGTTTATAAAGGCACACCCGATGTAAGAATTATCGTTTTTAACCATATTCCGACAATGTCATATATCCGCCTGCCCACTAAAGAATCCGAAGGTAAAGCCAACCTGGTAAAAGGGGCGTTGGGTTTGGGGATTGATATGGCTACCGGGATAACTACCAGCGGGATTCATGGTAAATCCGGAAATATTGATTACATTCCCGGCACAAAATTGTCTGTCAGTGGATTGAAAATCCCCTACTGGAATAAAATATTAGAATATGCTATCAAAGTACAGCAAGCCACCAACTTAAACTTTGCAGCCATAGACTTTTTAATTGACCGAGATCTTGGTCCTATGATCGTGGAATTAAATGCCAGACCTGGATTGTCTATACAACTGGCTAATAAGGATGGACTACGCTGGCGTTTAAGAAAAACCCGCGGAATTAAAGTAAAAACTGTTGAGAAAGGCATCCGGCTGGCAAAAGATATGTTCGGAGGAGAGATTGAAGAGGAAATTGAAAATATTTCGGGCAAAGAAGTTATTGGAATATATGAAAATGTAAAACTTTACAGTAAAGATATGCAGGAAATTGAGGCCAAAGCCAAGATAGATACCGGTGCAGACAGCACTTCCATAGATAAACAACTGGCATTAAATCTGGGTTTTAAGGAGATTCTTGATGCCATGGAATCAAAAAACATCCCTGATAATCTTCCCAGAGAAGAGAGTTTAAAACTCATGAAAGATTTATCACAGGAGTTGCTGCCCAAATATCCGGATTTAATTGATGTCATCTATGTAGAATCCTCCCATGGCAGCAGTCTGAGGCCTTATGTAAAAATTTCACTTAAAATTAAAGATACCCAATTTGAGACAAGTGCAACTATTTTTGACAGGAGCCATTTGGTTTATCCTATTATTGTTGGCAGGAAATCGCTGACTAAATTTTTAGTTGACCCGAGTAAAACTAGAACTTAATTATTCATGGAATTCTCCGTTTTTACAGCAAAATTTGATATTTCCCACTAGTTAATCGAAAAACAACTAAAAAGAAAACGATAAGTGGTC
>DATDWK010000061.1:0-3844 GCA_035289685.1 Candidatus Dojkabacteria bacterium | reverse complement strand
AGAATAATTACGGAATTGTCAACGGCGGCGGTCCCGGAATTATGAAAGCCGCAACCGACGGAGCCGAATCTGTAAAGGGCAGAACTATAGCCATATACTGGCAGCCCAAACTGGCATCGTATTTTGAAGGCCGAAACCTTGCCAATGTTACAGATGAATATGCAACCCAGTCTAACTACTTAATCAGGACTCTGGAGTTGATCGCCAAGGGCGACGCATATGTTATCTTCAAAGGAGGCACGGGTACTTTTTCCGAGTTCGGCATGGTCTGGGCTTTGGCAAAATTGTATTATGGTTCTCATAAACCAGTAATACTTTACGGAGCATTTTGGGACGGGTTAATCAGCTCCCTGCAGGAATATCTTTACCTGGATGAGATTGAACTGGGAGCTTTATACCGCGCAACCACGCCTGAACAGGTCATTGACCTCTTAAAAAAGCACGAGGTCAAGATCCGCCACGCAGTTAAAAGAACCACTTCCACAGAACGTGCTTTTTTAATCGGCAACATCTCCCAGATTACGGCGAAAACTTACGACCAGATGGCTTCTACATATCATTCAGAACACGCAGGAAAATTAGTGGCACAAGCCCAGCTGGATGAATTTATCTCCCTGGTGAATCCTCCGGCAAGAATTCTGGATATCGGATCGGGTCCGGGATATGATGCCCGCTATCTGTCTGAAAAATACTCCGTAACCGGAATTGAAATTTCCCGGAGGTTTGCAGATATTGCCCAGTATGAAAATCCCAATATAGAATTTATTAATGCTGATATTATCAATTTTGACATCGGAGTGAATAAATACAAAGGCATCTGGGCACGCGATTCCGTCCATCATATTCCGGATGTTCAGCTGGATAACGTTTTTCAAAAAATCGGCGCTGCCTTGGTTACCAATGGCATCTTTTACTGCATTGTCCGCGAAGGCAAAGGTGAAAAAACTGTCAAGCAAACCAATAATTATATGCATCTGGAGAAATTCTACCACTTTTTTACAACGGAAGAACTTATTGCCAGGGCGCAAAAAGCCGGTCTGAAATTAATAAAAATTGATAAAACTAAAAGAACTCATACCTGGATTGTCGGTATCTTTCAAAAGTGACGGTGCAGCGTGAATCTTTAACAGCCAAAAATTATTCAGAAGTTAAAGTTCCTGAATTAAAATATCCCTACAATGTCGCCAACGTTCCCAGAATTAGGGAAACAGCCGTTAACATTGTAATTATATAAATAATTGCCCCCCTTTTCATAGTTTGTCCCCCTTATATATTGCAACGTAGATATATATAAATAATTACACTTGAGCTTAAATGACCTATCAGTTAGTGGAAAAGGAGGATCTTAAGTAAGTATTTTAGCCGGATGCAACTGATTTTCTATTGGTGTTATATATTTATTTTTGGCAATATAGTAGCTCTTGATAAACTTGGCTATTTCTTCGGCCCCGTCCAATTTATAATGCGAGTTAAAGGCATTGTCACCCAGCTCAATTAAATATTTGCGGTTTTGCAAAAATTCATGCAGGTTCTTAATACTGTCATATTCCTCTATTGCCGACAATCTTTTCATTAAAATAATGTGCTGTACCTCATTGCTGCCCTTTGGTGGAAAATGAATAAAAGGAATGCCGGTGCCAAGCACATAAAAAATCAGCTCGCCGGTTTTCGCAAAAAGCACGTCAATATGGTTGACCAGCCATTCATGCCCTACGGCGACTACCTTATGTCTGTTGCTGTTGACATATACTTCAATATTTTTTTGCTGGACTAGGCCTAATTGTCTTAGGAATTTATGCAGCTCCACTGCGAACTGGAAATGCGGTCCGGGAATCACCTTGATATTATATAATCCTGCGAGTATTTGTTCCCGCAGTGTGTAAATAACATTTTTAATGCGCTCTCTTTCGTCTTTAGTGCCCACCCCTCCAATAAACATTCCCAGTGTCAAGGTTTTGCTGTTGCGCAGGTGGTCGTTCACCCTCTTTTTTACGGTTTCCCTATTATCAAGCACATAAGGATCCAGTGTATGCCCGGCTATTTTTATTTTCTCGGGCGACACCCCGACATTAACCAGCAATTTTTTAACGGCATTGCTGTTAACAAAATGCCAAGGTCCTTTAACCACATCAGGCACTGCATAAAAGCTGGCGGAAGCCTGGTCAATTTCGTCTACTACAACGTTGATCAGCAGCTGCTGTAACCTGGGTCCGAATCCCAGCGTCCAAATTGAGCCTACACCCCAGGGATGCACGGCGACAACTACATCTATATTTGATTGGCGTAAGTATCTTTTTAAGGCAATGCCAATAGGTACTTCTATAAAACGCAGCAAATACAGGATAACTTTTTTTAACGGTCCCCGGAATTCCAATTCATTAAACTGGCTGACATTCCGAGTTGTCAAGGCATGCAGCCATAGCCCGAAGCGCAGTGGCAATATTGCGATTCTGGTATACCAGCTGCGTTTTTTTGCCCAGGCAAGCATATCCAGCATTTCGTTTTCAATCCCCGCTTTATCAAGGCCGTGTTTGACGGATGTGGCTTCACGCAGGTGTCCTAAACCCGTAAGAGCATAGACTATTAAAACTTTCATGCGGACAGTGTTCGAATTTAATTAAAAATAAAGTTCATGCAAATAATTATATATTTTCTGAATGATTTTTAAAGTCGCAGTACTATCATACTACTTAAAAATTGTAAATTCTGGCAAATCTGATATAATAATCACCAGAGTTTAATTTTTGAGCAAAAGGAGGGATGTTAATTAAGTAAAATCTAAATGGCATAAAAGCCACTTTTTATATTTATTTTTTTATGGGTTAATTAGTTCAATGAATAACAAGTTATTTGTGGGCAATATTTCTTGGTCAACCAGCGAAGATGGTTTAAAAACCTTTTTCTCACAAGTTGGTACCGTTGTCGAAGTTAAGATCATCACTGACAGAAATACAGGAAGATCAAAAGGTTTCGGTTTTGTAACAATGACTACTGATGAAGAGGCCAAGAAAGCCATGGAAGAACTGAACGGCAAGGAATTAGATGGTAGGGCATTAAAAGTTGATGTCGCCGTTGAAAAGAAAGATGACCGCAGAGAAAGAAGATAAGCTGAATTGCTTTAAGAAATTAAATATGCCTGCGCCAGCAGGCATATTTTTTTATTTCAGCGAGGGAACATTACTGAGCTTACTCTCTTCATAATGTATAGGACATATTAATTTATATCTATAATACCAACCTTTTCTCACTTTTACCTCAAATACAGGGCAACCTGTATGCTCGATTAAAAATTTGCCGGCAGATAACTTTTCGGATTCAGAAGAGCCAATTACTCCGTATTCATTCTCCATCAAACAATTGTAAATAAATATCTATTATTTGAATAATGAGATCTTATATTGTTGCAATTTTACTCTAGGATGAGTATGACATTTAAGCCTGTATCTGATTCCCTCATCAGTTTCTACACCAACCTCATAATAGTTACGGTTGGCATGAGCTGCTAAAACATTACCAATAATATTCCCTAGGGCTAACACTGCCTCTTCCTTAGAACTAATTCCTAACTTTATTAAATCCTCAGTACCAAATTTGGGAACTTTTTTTCCTGGCATAATAGCTTGGATTATATAATTTTCCTATCTCCTACCAGGCACCTACAGTCTTTTTACTTTTTAAACTGAAAATTTTATAGTAAATTAATTAGGTTTCTTCATTCAAAAAATTATGCCTGGCGATACTCTCATATTTAGAATTGCGCTTGTACAAGGCACTTTATCAGATTTTTTGTTATAATTATATAGCTAAAATATAAAATATGAACGTTTTAAGAAATTATAATTTA
>DATDWK010000060.1:0-4522 GCA_035289685.1 Candidatus Dojkabacteria bacterium | reverse complement strand
CAATAGACTGGCCTTCGGCAACCGCCCTTTGAGGTTTTGCAAAAACAAATTTTCTGTCTTTTATCATTAATTTTCCGGGTGCTGCCTCCTGGCGGTACCTGATCATGGCATTTAATTGTTCAGGTTTTTCCACATTTTTTGTTAAATTTCCGGAAATAATATGCAATTTAGAATAAACCACTTCCTTTTTAAATAATGCAGGATTATTGACGCCTTTGGCAGCAAATAAAATATTTCTTAACTTATCTTTCCCGGCTGAATAATATGGCAATCCTGCTCCGCCAATTTTCAAACCTTCCCGCTGGCCGATTGTGTAAAAAGCCACACCATCATGTATTCCGACCTCTTTACCAGTGTCTACATCAATTATTAAACCTGTTTTTACCGGAAAATTAGCCCGTAGAAACTGACTGACATTTATCTCGCCGATAAAACAAATTCCCTGGCTGTCGGGTTTTTGCGCAACAGGAAGTTTAAATTTTTCAGCAAGCCTGCGGACTTCGGTTTTCCGCAAGTCACCCAAGGGAAAAAGCGTTCTACCCAATTGCTCCTGATTTAAAATATGCAGAAAATAACTCTGATCTTTATTAAAGTCTTTGCCTTTTAATAATTCGTATTCCTGACTTTTTTTATTATATTTAACACGGGCATAATGTCCGGTGGCAATAAAATCAGCTCCCAATGATCTAGCTTTGTCCAAAAACAGGGAGAATTTAATTTCTTTATTGCACATGATATCCGGATTCGGTGTTCTGCCTGCAGCAATCTCATCAAGAAAATATTTGATTACTTTTTCATGGTATTCCTGTTCAAAGTTAAATGAGCGGAAGGGAATATCCAAAATTTTACAAACTGTTTCCACATCTTTTTGGTCCTGCTCCCAAGGGCAATCTGTCTGAATTCCAAAACTGTCTCCCGACCAGTTTTTCATATAAACTCCGGTCACCTGATATCCCTGTTCTTTTAAAAGTGCAGTGGCCACAGAACTATCAACACCACCGGACATGGCAACAAAAACATGTACTTGTGCAGGATTTTTTTCTTTGATTTGCATGGAAAATTATATCATTAAAACCGTGGATATACCTAGTAACTGGGTCTAATTTAGCACCTTGGTTTCGGGATAAAAATCGTACCAGGCATACCAGAGCGCCTGATATATTTGCGCAGTTAGTATCTGCGTATCATATTTTATTAGATACATACCTTTATTAATTGTGATTTCCAGCCTTTTACCGGAAATTTTGGTAACAAAACTCATATCATCAGCAACTTCGCTGGATTTAATTACGTAAGGTTGGTTATCAATAAAAAATCCCATAACTTTTTCCTTAAGTGTCACTCCATCGCTATTATTAATAATTTTTCCTACAATTTGATTATTGGTAAAAAAACTGTTATCGATAAGCGTCTGGTAATCCCTGCGGTAACCTGTATCAAAAGAAAGATACAGAGCATCAGGGAAATTCTGTTGAGCATCTGCAAAAGTCATAAAACTGAAGGGATATATTTCTAAACTTGCTCCAGTAAGATTTCCCACAATTGCCTTACCGTCAAACTGACTCCATAAAGATTCGCTTTTGCTGTCAAAAATCAAATCGTTGTTTTTATATAACTTTCCAGAAACAGCGAAATTCAAAATCTCATGGTTATATTCACTAATATAAACGGCAAAATAATCGCTTAAAGGGGAATATGTTACGATAATCGGCAAACCTTTAATCGTATCATTAACTATAATATGCTGTTCCAAAATTCGCTTAGGATATATCTTAACTTGATCAGCTGAATTTACAATTACAACTTGATCATCTGCATTTAAACATTTCTCCAAATCCTGATTGTTAACAAACTTCGGTAGAAACACAGCAGCAATATTATTTTTCCGCAGACCGGTGTGAGTGATATCCTCGTCGTAATTAACAGAGCTAATCTCAGTTATGGTTTTTAAAGCAGATGTATCCAAACTAATCAGTTCATTGTCCTGGGTTTGCTGACAGGGAAATTGCTCAATAGCTGTACCTTCTAATGAATCGGTTTTACTATCGCTTTTATTTATATTTTGGAGAATCAGTACGCCGAAAATTATTACAACTGCTATTATTGATACTTTATTTAATACTGAATTTGCCTGTAAAAGGGATTTAATAAAACCCGGTTTTTTTGAATTGCTTTGAGACATTTTATTAAAAGGGAAAATACTAACCTAATCTTAACAAATTTTTGATATTTAACAAAAATACTTTACAAATGATATAAAATTAAATAATCAATTGAAGTATTTTTTTTATGCCTGAAGACTTATCTCCAGATGAATTAGAAAGGAAAAAAAGGTTGGCCGGAAAGTTTGGTCAGATGTTAGGACGTGCTGTTTTGAGTGGTGCAAGTGAATCAATAAGTATAGTTGGATCTTTATTTTACAAATTAAGAAGTGGTTTATCTAAAAAAGACAGAGGAGATGTAAATGGTGCTTACAGAGATGGCTTCCATGATCCACATAAAAAATAGTTTGTAAAATTAATTTTCTTCAATTATAATCAATTTAAGCGATCCAGAAATTTCAGGTGCAAGTCTGGAAAAATAAATGACTAAAATTAAAAAATTTCTAAAGCGCATCCAAATCCCCTAAGAAACGGATGAATCAAGGTGGCACCGCCCATTTAAAAGGGTCCTGCAAGTTGCTAATTTATTTTGCAATTTACAGGACTTTTTTTATTCATTAATATAATTATTATTACTTACAATGGAACGCACCTTAGCAAAAAACATTTTTAAAAAAACCGGGCAGCAGGTTATACTGCGAGGCTGGCTGTATAATCTGCGGTTACTGGGCAAAATCAACTTTTTGCTGTTAAAAGACCGCAGCGGAACAGCCCAGATTGTTATCCAAGACGTAGAATTATTAAAAAAAGTTAAAAACCTTCAGGTGGGCTCTGTTTTAAAAGTTACCGGCAGGGTCCAGGCAAGTGCAAAAAATGAATTAAATGCAGAAATAGTTGAACCGCAAATTGATGTAGAGGTAACCGTAACAGATATACCCCCACTGGAATACAACAAACCCGATTTGCATGCCGATCTTGACACTGTTTTGGATTACCGCCCGTTGTCTTTAAGAAACAATAAAATCCAGGCAATCTTTAGGGTGCAGGCGGGAATTTTAAAAGCATTTACAAATTCCATGGCGCAGCTGGGATTTATGGAATTCAGGACACCGCTATTGATAGGTGTACACTCTGAAAGCGGCGCCGACGTATTTGAAGTCAAATACTTTGAGGATAAGGCTTATCTGGCGCAAAGCCCGCAGATTTATAAGCAAATCATGGTCGGAGCCTTTGAACGTGTTTATACAATAGCAACAGTTTTCCGGGCTGAAAAACATAATACTTCCAGACACTTAATGGAAATTACACAGCTGGACGGTGAAATGGCATTTATTGACAGCTATGATGACGTTTTAATAATAGTAGAACAGCTTATCCGTGATGTTTTCAACTACCTCCGGGATAATCATCAGGAAGATCTGGCTCTTTGGAACGCCACTCTGCCTAAATTACCAGAAGGAAGATTTCCCAAAATAAAAGTGCGCGATGCTTTAGAATTAATTGAAAAACGCACAGGAAAAAGCGCCCAAAGAGAAAACCTGGATGTTGATCCGGATGACGAGCGCGAACTGGGAAAATGGGTCCTGGAAGAACACAACTCCGACTTTTTATGGCTGCTAAACTTTAAAAAGAATAAAAATTTTTATACCTGGAATAATCCCGAAAATCCGGAAGAATCGCTGAGTTACGACCTAGAATGTCGCGGTCTGGAATGGCTTTCCGGTACACACCGCATTCACGATTTTCAGGAATTATTAAAGCGTTTTAAAGCCCAAGGGTTGACCGAAAGCAATTATCGCCACTATTTTCAGGCGTTTAAATTCGGCATGCCGCCCGAAGCCGGATTTTCCCTTGGTTTAGAACGGATGACCCAGCAGATCTTCCAACTGAAAAACATCAGAGAAGCAACCCTGTTCCCTTCAGATCTTAAAAGAGTTGCCGGAGAAGGATTGTCACAAAAAATTTATACGGGACAGGTACTTTATGAAAAAATAATCAGTTTACTGCAACAAAATAACTTGGAGTATCAGCTAATGGAGCACGAAGAAGTAATTACATCGGAACAGGCATCACAAGTAAGAGGTACCAGAATGTCAGAAGGGATTAAGGCCATGATTTTAAAAGGTAAAAAAACCGGGAAATTAATTATGGTCTGCATTCCTTCCGATCAAAAAATTAATCTCCCAAGTCTCGCAGATAAACTTGGTGAACATTTTGAACTTGCCGATCCCGAAGTAATTAATAAAAATTACGGCATCGATATAGGGGGGGTGCCGCCTTTCGGAAACCTGCTTGGTCTGCCGACATACTTCACTTCCGAAATCACCAATGAACCAAAAGCTGCTTTTAACTGCGGCTTAAAAACCAAATCAATAATCATGAACAGCAAGGATCTGGTTAATCTAGTCAATCCTGAAATC
>DATDWK010000059.1:0-7245 GCA_035289685.1 Candidatus Dojkabacteria bacterium | reverse complement strand
GATTTCGCCGTCTTTAAATTGCGTTTGGGCTCCGGCATTTTTATTCTCGGGCATTTTGGGGTTTGGTTTTTGCAGCAAATTCGGATCGGTATTTTTTTGAAAATCGCTGTAAGTTGAAGCCTGCACATTAGGCTGGACCGGCTCCTGCCCCATCATGGTTTCCCGGGGTTTGGGAATTACCTTGCTCATTAACCACTGAATTGCTGCTCCGATCTTGTCAAGAAATTGGTCAATGCTCATAGTCAAAGCCAGGGGGATAGAAAGAATAATCATTAAAAAGATAAATATCGGCGTGAAGTTTAAAAAGACATTCTGGCGCAAAAAGTTAAACACAAAATTGCCGATAATCCCCCCGTAAATTGTCTGGTCACCAATGGTCGCTCCCGAACCATCGAAAATCGAACTTCTGTAAGCTGAATAAAAGATTAAGAAGAGCGCCTGGCCGATAAGGCTGCGTGTTGATGCCAGAGGGAATTCGCTGCCGAACATCCTTAAGGAAAGGCTGAAGCAGAAAATTGCCAGAACAAGCGTGCCTTCGTTAAAAAGACTCCTGATAAAAACAAAGGCGCCGCCTTCCAAAAAGTAACTCAGCAGAGCCAGTGCGCCTGCAAAGACAATCAGCAGTCCGATTACTGTTTTGGTTTCCTGGCTGTCGTATGTGATGTGCTTGCGGTATCTTTTTCTTCTCATAAATCGTATAACTACAAGGAAAATAGTATACAGCAAATTATATACTCAAAAAGCGATTAACTCAAAAGAGATATTTTTTACATAAGCAGAATTTAAACCCGGATATTTCCATTGGTTGCTTTTATCAGGGATACCTCCTGGTACTCAAGCAGTTTAATTATGTAAATGGCGGCAATAATTATGACAGAGGCCAGGATTTGTTCAAGGTTAATAATCTGACCGAGAAAAATAAAGCCAGTCAGCATCCCCAGGATAACTTCCAGGGTTAAAATAAGGTTTCCTAAAGTAAAAGGATTGATTTTTTTAAAATACAGCCTGCGCAGTAAGTTGGTCAGGCCATTGGTAATGCCTACTAGGGAGGCAAAAAAGATTCCCAAAAGGTTGCTGGGTTCGGCGGGTTTAATAATTAAGATTAATCCGAGAATGATTATTAAAGAGGAAAGGGCCTTAATATGGAAATTAAGTCTCTCCCTTAAAAATAAAACCGATGCCAGCAGGGCGAAAATTATTGTCAGCGAGTTTTGTACTGTTAAAACAGTGCCTACTTTTTCGAACTTATTTGCCAGGTTAAAGAACAGAATAGGCAGGTTGCTGACAATTGAAAAAATAACAAGTATTATTAAATTATGTTTTAATCCGGTCAGCGGATTTATTTTTTTTACAGCGAGGGAAACCACAAAGAATATCAGGGCGATCAGCTGCAAATAAAACAGCAATACTGAAAAGGAAAGTTTCTGGTTAAGAACATTGGCAAATACCCCATACAGCGAAAAAATCACTGCTGTTATGAATAGGATTGTTATTGCCCGGCTATTTCTCATAATTTATATGTATATGGATTGTATTATAGCACTTGAAGTTAAATAATGATAATAGTATAATATACGTATATATGTATCGGTCTAAAATGAATATTCCGGCACAACTCAAAATTTTTTATACGGCCTCTTTTTACGGTAAGTCCAAGTATCAAACTGCCTATGACCTGGTATTAAAAAAAATTGAAGAAAATCCTGGTGTGAATATATTCGGCACTGAAAAAGGGAATTATCTGGAATTGCTGGATAAAAGTAAGAGTAATAAGATCTCTGATAAAAACTTAATGCATTATGAAGCTGTTAGAAAAGGGATTTTATGGGCAGACGCTGTGATTATGGAAACCAGCAATGAGGATTTTCAGCTGGGTTATGAAGCAGGCATGGCGGTGCAGCTGCAAAAGCCGATCCTGTGTTTGTCTTTAATCGAAGAACGCTCCCTGAAAATTAGAAGCCCATATTTCCAAGGGCACAAATACAATAAATATAATCTCGGACTAATTATCAGAGATTTTATTCTCTACCTGAAAAAAGAAAAGCTCAGCGAACGCTTTAACTGCTTTCTCTCTAAAGAGCAGATTAATTATCTTGAAGTTATGGCCCAAAAAGAGGGTGCCAACAAGTCCGAGTACTTGCGTAAATTAATAGATAATGATAAAGAATTAAATAAGCTGGTGCAAAATTAGTTTTTAAAATATGCCAAGAGAAGAGAAACATTTTAATATTTTTCAAGCGGCGGGTGTTGCTTTAATTTAAAATAAGTCAGACCATGCAGGGGGATAATAATCCGTTAACAGATTTATCAGTAAGTGAAGCCAAAGGACAAATTAATGCTGCTAGGAACCGCAGGATAGCAGGTGGAATTTTATTTTATAGTGGATTAGTCCTTTCTGCATTAGTGTTAGGACCTCCCGAAATTCAAAGTTTTGTTCCTTTTCTAGTAGTAGGAGGGTTAATCGCCGGAGCTTGGTTAACTCGAAATAGAAGGAAAAGCAGTTAAATTAATGTAAAATTACTAAATTATTTATTTAAAAATATTGATGCCAGATGATCTAACAGACACTCAACAATTGGATATAAGAGAGGAAGATACGGGGTCTTTTCCTGGAGTTGTATTGAGTGAACAAGGTAGCAACATTTATGTTTATGCACTTGGAGCGGCATTTGCCATTGCAGGTTTGTTATGTGCTGGAATGCTGTTTGGTCCAACAATAGCAAGAATGTTTAGTTCTACCGTCGAAGGAATAAAAAAACTTTCCCAAGAAGGCTGTCCAACCGGAATGTTGCCAGTCTTAATTCCTGCTGCTGGTGTAATAATAGCAAGATTTAAAGGAATTTTCTGATCTAAAAAACTTTATAAATTCTCCCCCAGCGCCTTGCTCAGAGTGTTTAAGCGTTTCTGCACTGACTGGTCATCCGGATTTTTTCTGGCCTGAAACTTCAGCTGGTTGATTTCCTTTTTGATTCTTTTAGTTTTCAATCTTTTCACAACTGATTGGTATTCTTTGTCAAAGCCCGGAAAATCTTCGAAAATGTCTGCAGCCATCAAATTCACTTCTTCGTAAAGCTCCCTTTCATTTTCAGTAAATTCTTCCAGCAGGCTCTTGTCAAAAAGCGCTTTCAGCACTAGGGCATAATCACCCTCATAGATTATTTCCAGGGTAGGCTTGAGCAAACCGGCAACATTTGCTAATGAAGTATTGGAGGCAAACAGTGCCAGCAGGTACTTTTCTTCGCTGGCCGCTCTTTCGGTTCCCTGAAAAACCAGTTCGCTGGTAGCCATAGCTCCTTTTTTGAGTACTTTCTTCAATTCTGTCAGCAGAATATTTTCCTCAATGCTGACAAATTCCCCCAGAGTTTTTACATATTCCAGAATCATAATATTGTCGGTGATTTTTGCAATGTATAACAGCATCTGCTTGACATACTCGGTTTTTTCGCTGGCTTTGGCCATATCAAACCTATTTTTCAAAACATGCATAAGGTGCGGAATGACTTCTTTATTGCTGGCAATTACTTTTTTCCAGTCCGCACCCGAGTTGATCAGGTCATCCACGTCTTTAAATTTGCCAAGATTCAGGGCGGAAACTTTTAAATTGACCTGCTGGGCCAGCTCAATAGCTCTAATCAGGGCTTTGTGCCCGGCTTCGTCGTTGTCAAAGGCCAGGTAGACCTTGTCGCAGTACCTATGCAGCAGCTGCAGCTGGTCTATGGTGATCGCTGTGCCTAAAGGCGCCACAATATTTGCAACCCCGTCTACATGCGATGAGAGTACGTCAATATTTCCTTCAACCAGAATGGCAAAGTTTTTCTTTCTGATGGTTTCTTTGCCCTGGTATAAGCCGTAAAGGAGTTTGCTTTTTGAATACACTGGCGTCTCCGGGGAATTCAAATATTTTGGTCCCAGTTCTTTTTCTTCCACGATGCGCCCGCTGAAACCCACCACGTCACCCTGGTGGTTGAGAATCGGAAAGAGCAGACGATTCCTGAATTTGTCATAAATCTTGCCGTTTTTATCCACCAGCAGCCCCCACTTTACCAGTTCCTGTTCTTTAAAACCTTTTTTGTTAAGATACTTTTTCAGATTGTCATAATTTATCGGCGCATAACCCAGCTTGAATTTTTTTACTACCTCCGTAGTTAGCTTTCGCTTTTTCAGATACTCCCTACCCGGTGCTCCGGTATCGTGCTCCATCAGTACATAATAGTAGTATTCAGCGGCAAGATTATTGGTAAACAGAATTTTCTGCTTTTCCTGGTGGTGCTTTTTATTTTCATAATTATATTCCCTCTTGAGTTCCACCCCGGCTTTCTTGGCAGCGAGTTCCAGCGCTTTGGGAAATTCCAGGCCCTCGATTTCTTCTAAAAATCTAATGACATCGCCCCCTTTGCCGCAGCCGAAGCACTTAAACAGCCCGAGTTCAGAATTGACGGAAAACGAAGGGGTTTTTTCCTGGTGAAAAGGGCACAGGCCGAAAAAGTTCCTGCCCGAACGCTTGAGGTTGGGCACATATTCCTGCACCACTGTAACTATATCCAGTCTGGCTTTAATATCGTCAATTTGACTGCGGTTGTCCATAGGAAAAATAATTTACTAGATTTTAACATAAGGGAAAATGATTAAGAATAAGTTAATAATCGTACTGGCAACTTTTGCAGGTATTTTATTACTGATATTTTATACATTTAGTATATGTATAATTACATATCAGTATTTATTATTTCAGTTAACCGGTTTTGATCCTAATAATGCAAGAATTGATACCTGTTTGGATAACGGCGGCAGATGGAATAAAGTTTATGAGAGGTGCGAATTTAAATAATTTTTTTAAATCATAACTACACTTTATATAATAATTATGAAAATTATTTTGTATAAAAATCACAGGAAACTTATTTTAAAATGTTGCTTAATATTTCTAACATTCCCTTATTGGTTGTCTATTCAGCAAATTTATTCTACTGCATTAGATGTTACTGACATATTTGGATATGCATTTTCAGATTATTCACTTTTAATTTCCGGAATTATAATTCTGCTGCCTGGTGCTACAGCTGTAACCGGTTTATTAATGATCAGTAAAAGAATCTATCAATTTAGTAATTTAAAGCATGCATATAGAAATTTTACTTTAACTGTATTATTTAAAATACTTACCGCTTTCATCTTTTTATATCCTTTAAATTCATCTTATCGTTTGAATTTAATAAATATTCTATTTTTTATTCCATTTCTGATCCTAGATTTATTTTTGATGATAAGGTTAATTAATGAAAAAAAATTAAGAAAACTGGCATTTTTTACCTGGTTGATTGTTTTATTATTTTGTTCATATTTTGTAATCAGTGGTTTTGTTTTAGCTGCAGAATTTCCCGAGGTTTTATGTTGTCCTGTTTAATACATTTACAACTATGGAAGAAAGACAGAGGCCGGAAGTAAAACGTAGGTGTCTTAAGAGTGTAGCTGCATTTGCCGGTATTTTATTGTTATTGGCTGCGATTGCCGCCTGCGCACCGCCTGCTGCTGCTCCCGGGCAGGCTGCTCCGGTAACAGTCCAGGCGGGTACTCCGGCTGCTGGGACTCAAAGTATGGCAACGGCATTACCCACTTCTCAATTCAGGGTGGAAAGTATATGCCCGCCTGCTGATCCTCATGATTTAACTGCGAATATCAAAGAATTTAATAAATTTCAGGGTCCTAGCAGTGTCACAGCAGTAGCTTTGTCTGGAGGCAGAACTTTTAATGTTGAAGTTTACGGGCAGCAGCAGGTAGGAATTGATAAGAATATGCTGGCAAAAGTTATAGAGTATGCTGAAGCGTTGCAGACCAGTAATTTTGTCTCTATAGACGGTGCTCAGTATTTAAATTCTAGCAAAAGAAAAAGTGTAGGTACCGGTTCCAAAATTATACTGCATGACGGACAGAAGTCTCCCTGTCTTGGCAGTAACGGGATCGCTTTTACAAGTAATGGAACAAGCGATCCTTACAGTGAAAGTGAAGTCCCCTTAAGAATCATAGAAACCGGATATGGCGGTAAAAATACTAATGCACTTGCGTATGCAATCGGGACAGAAGCAGTGCAGCAGACATACTTTCAGACGGGTTTTCAGGAGGTGTTGCCTGTTGAAGCTATGGCAAATGGCACCGGTTTTGCAATTTCGGTTATTCAAGGGTTGAGGAGTCAGGGCACTCCGGAGGACCATTGGTACCAGGAGTACGTAACCCGCTCTGCACCCAATTTTATTACTACACCGGCCGGACAGGTCGATTTTGCAGTTCTCACCCCTGAAAGTTTTAAAAGTCTTGTGCAGACTATGAGCAGCTCACTGGTCATTTACTGGAATTAAGCTCTGCAAAAGATTCAATTATGAAATCAGGCTTGCTTTTTTTCAAATCCGCAAAACTGTAGTAAACTTGATTTTCAGGATGCAGTACCAAAACCGTATGTATATTGGCTGCTTTTCCGGCATAAATGTCTTTATCCGAATCGCCGATTATCACCGCTTGGTCTTTTTCCCCGGCACCCCCAAGTTCTACCAGTGCGGTATTCAATATTTCCGGGTCGGGTTTGGGTTTGCTGACCTCCTGTTCTGTTATCAAAAAATCCAGCAGCCGGTCGATTCCATGGAATTTTATTGCAGGTTCAACAATTGCTCTTCTTGAAGATGTAACAATGGCAATTTTTTTACCCTGTTGATGTAAGTTTTGCAGCAGCTCCTTTGCCCCTTTAAACAAGTTTACGGCTTTCATTTTTTCAGCGACTTTATAGACAATTTCATCCCAGACTTTACGGTGGCCAGGGACTCCGAAGTTCAGAGGACCTTGTTCCAGATTGCCCCAAGACTTCGCTACAATCTCCGGGATTGTTGCTGCTACCCCATAAGATGCATAAACTCCAGTATAAACTGCCATCCAGATTGACAAAGAGTCGGCAAGACAGCCGTCCCAGTCAAACAAAAAATATTTGAAATCGTAAGCCATTTTGAAAAATTTAAAAAATGTACAAATTATTTTTACATTTACTAATAAAAGCAGTTTTTTTATTATATCAAGTCAATTCCGTGTTTACATTATTTATTTGTCACCCCCTTGCAATAACCTGTTTAAAAGATATATTATTGTTCTACATTTAATTAATACCCCATCAAACAATGATAGACCCGTTTGCCAATGCGCAGACTCAGTTGGAGAATGCTGCCAAACTGCTCAGGTTAAATAAGAAAATTGTAGAAAGATTAA
>DATDWK010000058.1:0-3775 GCA_035289685.1 Candidatus Dojkabacteria bacterium | reverse complement strand
TTGCTAATTTTTATCGGAGTTATGATAGGTCTTCTGGCAATAATTATCATAGCTCCTATTTACCAACTAACCGGAACAATTAATGAGTAAAAAGTTTTCAGCATATACATTAATTGAAATGCTTGTGGTAATTGCAATAATTTCCGTTGTTGCTATTTTTATATTACCAGTCAGCATTAATGAATTGCAGAAAAGCAGACTGGATTCAACGGTTGGGGATATTGCTTCGGAATTATATCAATTTCAGCAGAACGCATACGCCAGAAGAAATAATAAAAGTTATGGAGTAGCATTTAACCAGGCACAAAAAAAATATACCTTTTTTATAGGTAACAGTCTTGCCAGTGCTGAAGAAACAAGTGAAAAAACTTTGGAAAGCAAAATCAGCATAACTCAGATAAATTTAAGTGGTGGAGCAACTGAGATAGTTTTTAATGCCGGAAGTTTTCGCCCCAGTGCCTTTGGCAATGTATTTTTTAATGATGGGATAAATAGTTACAGATTGGTAATTAATTCTGAAGGATTAATTGACTACTACTAAAATTGCCAGAATTCAAATTAAAAATATGAGAACAGATAAAATAAATGATAATAAAATAAAAAAAGCCTTTAGTCTTGTTGAAATTTTAATTGCTATCGCTGTTTTTACTTTAATAGCTTCCAGTATTTCTTTTTTTGCTATAGACGTTTTCCAAGCAAATGAAAATGCCAGGAACCGTATCAATGCTTCGCAAAGTATCCAAGAAATTACCAATGCATTAGTTTTAAATAAGTTAGACACCTGGGTAAGCATCATTAATAATTCGGATCAAACACCCAAACATTTAGAATTTATAGATAACCATTACCAGATTGTCAATGGAACCGCTACACTTGATGGAATCACTATCAGTTTGACGATTAATCCGGTATATCGTGACGTTGACGGCAATATTGTTACAACAGGAGGTACTCTTGACAGTCATGCCAGGGAAGTTGAAATAACTGCAAATTGGTTTGATACATTAGGTAAAAACCGCAGCTTAACATCTCAACTATATGTAAACGACTGGTATTTATTGAAATGGACACAGACTACTGAAGCTGAATTTAATTTGGGTACTAATGATTTTACTGTTGTTACCAATAATACTGGCGGTGAAGTACAGTTAAGCGAATTGCAGGCAGGTAGCTGGCAATCGCCAATTTTATTGGGATCGTTAGACTTTCCGGGTAATTTTACCGGTGGACGCACTATTTCGCAGGGAGATTATGTATATTCTTATGAAAAAATTCAAAGCTCTAATACCTCATACTTGCATATTGTAAATGTTTCCAATAAATCAGCTCCAACTCTAACTGCTACTTTAGATTTTGGATTAAATCAATACACTTTCCATGCCATTCAAGTTCAGGGTAGTTATTTATATTTATTGGCCAGTAACCCTTCATTAAATCCCGGCCAGGTAATAATGGTGTTGGATATCAGCAATACTTCCAATCCAACTATTTTTAATACCTATAATCCTAATCCCAGCTATTGGACTAACCCAGTGGATTTGATAGTACGAGACGGTTATTGTTATGTTTTAACTGGCGGGGATACTTCTTTGGATGACTTTCTAATTTTAAATTGCCAGGATCCAGCCAACATTTCCTTGAGATCAGTACTCAATATTTCCAATGGAAATTTTTCTATGACGCGTATGTCAATTAACGGCGATAATATTTTTGTTTCATCTACATCAAATAGTAATGAACTTCTAGTTATTAACATTTCCGATAAAAACAATCCTAACTTATCTACAACCTATAATCTACCAGGTAATGCTGATACACTGGCTGTTTCCAGTATTGGTTCATACACCTATATGACCAGGGAAAACAGCAATGAATATGAACTCCAAATATTAAATACAGCTAATTTAGGCAGCATCAGCCTGGTAAGCGGCTATGATACTGGTAACAAAACCTATGACTTATTTGTAGATTTGGAAAATAATTTTGTGTTTTTAGCGAATTCCAATCCGCAGGAACAGTTTGTTATTGTAGATATTATTAATATTGCTGCTCCTGTAAGATATGCCGGAATTCAACTTACCGGTGCTGCAACCGGTGTGACTTTAGAAGGTTTTTATGCTTATTTATCAAGCAATTCTATTAATCTTGAATTTCAAATTGTATTTGGCGGCAGAGGCGGCAGAGGAACCGGAGGCGGACTTGGTTTTTACGAAGTTGCTGGTAATTATACTTCTTCAATTTTTGATACCAATTCTACAAATCCTTATTATGTATTTTTCAATTGGACTGAAACTCTAGCTCCAAATACCGATTTAAGAATTCAGTTAAGGACTGGTGCCACAACTGCTGAGCTGGAAAGCAATCAATTTGTAGGACCGGATGGCACTATCACTACATATTACACCAATAATATTGAATCCATATTTCCCAGCGCTTTACAAGGTAAGCAATATTTACAATATAGGCTTTATTTTACATCAGACGGTGAACTTACATCTGTGATAAACGATATTACTTTTTATTATCAATAAGTGCTCTTAAAACTAAAAGGAATAACACTTGTAGAAACACTAGTATATCTGGCTCTTTTTGGAATTATTTTTACTGTAATGGTGGAATTTTCTATAAGTATTGCCCAATCTAACCGTTCAGCAGAGTTAAGGCAGCATCTTGACCGGGCAAAAACATTTATAATTGAACACATAGATAACAGTTTTTTGGATACCAATTCCATAGATTTGAATAACAGTGTTTTTAATAATGACCAAGGCAAGGTAAGATTAAATAATTTGGGATACTTTGAATACTATTTAGAAAACGGCGTGCTTAAATTTAATAATACCGGCACGGTTTATGATATAACTAATACAAAAGTAACTGTAGACCGATTTTATCTGGAAGCGGCCCAAGTAAAGACAGATACTGTAGGAATCCGCATGACTTTAGAGGTATCAAGTTTAGATGGTTCGGAATCAGAATCCATAGAAACCTTATTTATTATAAGATAACATAATGAAAGTTAGAGCAACTATAGCTCTGACAACAGTTTTAATAATTTCTGCGATGTTGTTATTCGGCGGAATTGCTTTAGTTATCAGCAGTGTGGACAGCAATATTGTCAGTGAAAGTTATTTAAATGTACTTTCAAGATTAAAAGCGCGTTCATGTTTAGAAGAAGCCTTGTTGAAAGTAGCCCGGAATACCAGTTATATAGGGATGTTACAAATTCCTTTTGCTGACGGAGTTTGTTCAGCAAATGTAACAAATGATCCGGGAAACCCGAATATTAAAATTATCGATATTACCAGTAATAGTGAACAATTTAATTACCAGGAACAGAAAAGAGTTGATATTTCTGTATATCCGCCTTTAGTGATTAATTAAAAACCAGCAATGCCGGTTAAGAATAAATCTGATAAGAAAAAAGTATATACAATAATCGCAATAATTGCATTAGTAAGCCTTTTAATTACATTAATTTTATCCTTACTTGTTGCCTAATCGAATTTTACTTTAATCCTGATTTAAGCCTCCTGATGAATGTTTTAATTGATATTCTTGACAAAATATGATTTTTTGTATTATATTGTTAGCAGTCTAGTATACTGACTGCTAATTTAATTTTTTACATAATTAAAATGGATAGACGAATTTCAATTTTTGATCCGGCAAGATTATTTGCCGACAGTTTTAAAAGTACTTTTTTTGACGAACTAGCTTTTCCCGGTTCATTTGATGAAATGGAAATGTTTGAAGAAGGAGATAATTTAGTGGT
>DATDWK010000057.1:0-6382 GCA_035289685.1 Candidatus Dojkabacteria bacterium | reverse complement strand
TTCTGTTACTACTTCAATTAAGGGAACTCCAGATTTATTAAAGTCCAACAGGGTTTCTTTGCCGTTGTGCAATGACTTGCCCGTATCTTCTTCAAGATGCACCCTGGTGATTCTAATTCTCCTGGAGTCACCCTCAAGATCAAACTCCAAAAATCCTTGATAGCCCAGGGGATCATCGTATTGGGATATCTGGAATCCCTTGGGAAGGTCGGGATAAAAATAATTCTTGCGGTCGAATTTGGACTCATGGTTGATCCGGCAGTTCAAAGCCAGACCCAGCATAAGGCATTTCTCAATTGCCAGTTTATTGGGCACCGGCAGCGCTCCTGGCAAACCCAGGCAGACCGGGCAGACATGGCTGTTGGGCTCAGCACCAAAATAGTCAGCGGCACAGCTGCAAAACATTTTGCTTTGAGTTTTTACTTGTATATGGACTTCCAGTCCGATAACCGGCTCATACCCCATAATTTTTATACTCCGTAATGTTCAAATTGATAGGCAAAATTATATAAAGTCTCCTCCTGAAAATGCGGTCCGATCAGCTGCAATCCGATCGGCAGACCGTCCTTGCTTTTATCTGCAGGAATTGAAAGTCCGGGCAATCCCGAGGGATTTAAAGATACGGTAAAAGCGTCAACCAGCCACATTTTTAAAGGATCGTCCAAATTTTCGCCGAATTTAAACGGCAGAACCGGCATGGTCGGCGTCAGGATAATATCAACCTCGCTAAAAGCCCTGGCAAAATCCTGCTTGAGCAGGGCTCTGACAGCCTGCGCTTTTTTGTAATACCTGTCGGCATATCCGGCAGAAAGGGCATAGGTACCAATCATTATCCTGCGTTTTTCCTCGGGTCCAAAGCCTTCACCTCTGATTGTTTCCAGGTCATACTTTTTACCATTGCGCTTGAACCCGTATCTGATGCCGTCAAATCGAGCCAGGTTGGAGCTGGCTTCACTTAATCCCACCACATAGTATGCCGCAATTGCATACTCCGTATATGGAAGGGATATTTCCTTGATTTTGCAGCCCAGCTTTTTGAATTTCTCTACTGCTGCCAATACACCAGCTTTGACTTCTTTATCCAGATCATCAGTAAAATATTCTTTAGGCAAACCGATAGTTCTGTTTTCCAGGCTGTTATGTAAATAATCCCCGTAATTTACCGGTTTTACCGATGAAGTTGTGGCATCCAGGCTGTCTTTTCCTGCAATTACCTGCAGTACCAGGGCATTGTCTTCAACTGTTTTAGTCATGGGCCCGACAGTATCATATGATGAAGCATAGGGGATAGTGCCATAACGCGAAACCCTGCCGTAGGTAGGTTTCAAACCGACAATTCCGCAGAAAGAGGCAGGGCAGCGGATAGATCCGCCTGTATCTTCACCTATGGAAAATAATCCACCTCCATAAGCAACTGCAGCCGCGCTGCCTCCTGATGAGCCACCCGGAACTCGTTTAAGATCAACGGGATTTTTAGTGGGACCGTAAGCGGAATACTCCGTTGAGGTACCGAACCCAAATGGGTCGCAATTGGTTTTACCCACCAGCACCGCATCTGCTGCTGCCAGGCGTTTATATACAGTGGCATCATACTGAGGCTGGTAATCTGAAAGTATTTTTGAGCCTGCCGTGGTTCTGATTCCTTTTGTAGAGTAAACATCTTTTAAGGAAAAAGGAATGCCCGCCAGTTTTGACAGTTTTTCATCACTACTGCGCTTATTGTCTACCTCTTTTGCCTTTTGCAAGGCAAGCTTTTCCGTTACCGTGATAAATGCGTGAATTTTGGGTTCCTGTTCCTTAATCCTCTCCAGACAAGAGCTTACCAGATCCTGGGAGCTGATCTCTCTTTTTGCCAAAAGTTCGGAAGCTTCTTTTACTGTTAAATTAAAAAGATTCATGTTTTTTTAGGTTATTAAATTATTAAGTTTCTGTTTCAAGTATTTTTGGAATTGCAAAATATTTGCCTTTTTTAAGTTCGGATTGGCCGGTGGCTGCATCAGGGGTCAAGCATTCACCCGGCGTATCTTCCCGCGTGATATTCACCAGATCAGTTTGGGACTTAAAAGTAATTTTACCGGTATCAACTTCATTAATCTTCTGGACATAATCGAGAATTGAGGTCAGCTGACTGGTGAATTTATCAATTTCCTCCGGGGTAAGCTTTATCCGGCAGAGCCTGGCGATTTTTTTTACCTGATCTTTAGTGAGTTTTGTCATGATCTGTGCCTGTTGCCTCCATCAGCATAAATTATATTACCGTAAATAAAAATTTACTAAATATTTGATTTGCATACCATTGTAATTTATTAGTCAATACTTGGCTATAATATTTCATTCATCAAGTTTATTTTAATCCATTCAGATAAATTGTACTCTGGTTTAAATTTTCTTACATTTTCTTGAATAGTAGGGATTTGCAGCTGGTCCAAAACTGCATTAAAATTTTCAGATGCGACTTCATGCCTCTGTTGAGTGTTTTTGTTTAATGCTTCTCTTTCCCTAATTAGCTCTAAAGGAGTATTCAAATAAACCACCACTGCTGTTACACCAAATTTTTTAGCCACATTTCTTAATTCTTCTCTATGTTCAAACCGGATATTGTTTTCGTCATAAACAACGGACAATCCCTTCTGTAGAGCTTTAGCAATCTCATCCTGACTCACTTTTCTGATAAATTTCCACCCCTCAACACCTTTAGGAACTAGATGCTCTTTATCCTTTTTAACCCATAATTTATCAAATGCAATCAGCTTGCTTCCTGTATATTCTGCAATTTTTTTTACAAGTGTACTTTTACCTGAAAAAGCCAAACCGCACATTATATATAGAGTTTGATTGTTCATATGCTTTTATTTTACTCCAACATCTTCTGTTAAAAAAACTGTTGTTTTTTCTCTCGCTAGTGGATGGTAAATAATTGATAAGGGAAAGTTAGGATTAAAGTTCTTTTGAGCTAGAAACTCTTTGGCAAGTTCTCTTTTTTTCTCACCGCTGATAATTACAACAATATTTTCTGCTATTAAAACCTGCTGAGGTCCCAAAGACATTCCAAACTCACGAAAATTCGCACCTTCGTATGATTTGCTTCCCTGTTGTGTATGAATTTGCCTGAATTCCGCAATCAAATGGGCTATATGCCAACCGGTCTGCACAGCTGTCCCAGGCATCACATTTGCATAACTACCTTTAACGCCAATTGCTAAAATTAACAGGTCAATCGGTGTTTCAAATTTTTTTATTTTTGATAATTCGGGTTTTATTACCCCTTGAGAAACTGCAACTTTTTTCGCAAGTGGTTCAAGTAAATTTTTTCTGGCAAATCCTTCGTAACTCGCCGGATCGTCTAAAGGAACATATTTGAAAGGAGATCTATTATCTTCCAGCATTTCATCCATAAGTACAAATTTTACTTTATGCCAATTTTTAAAAAATTTACAATTTGCAATAACCCATTCATATACTGGTAAAGGAGTACTTGATAAAGGCGAGGAAATATAGAAATTACCTTTTTTTGTGTATTTTGCTTGCAAATTTTTCCAGACGTTTCCAACAGGTTCTGCCAGCGATGGAACTATTATAACCTTCATTTATGAGGATTTATAAAAATTTCTTTAACTTTTTTATTTGACTTAATATCATTTAAAATAGCATTAACAACTTCTGCAGGATGGTTTGCTTTCTCTTTAGGATCTTTTGGGTCATCGATGTCCAAATCACTTGCCACCCAACGGATAAAAACAGGAATAGATTGAACTCCATATTTTTCTAATTCTAAAGCAACTATATCGGCAATTGCAGCTTTAGCAAAAAGGGAAGCCGCATGTAGAGTTTTTGGCTTTTTTCCAAAGTCCTGAGGAAGGCCTAATCTATATGGTGCGTAAGTAATAGTATAGATTTTTCCAAATTTCTGTTTAACCATTTGGTCCATAACAGATTTAATCATATAAGTTGTCCCTTTTACCTGGGTATCAAAAACTGAATCTATATCTTCTTTGGTGGATTTATATAGCGGAACTGTAACATATTTCCCGCCGGCATTATTAATTAATACAGCAATACGCCCGAATTTTTTTATTACATCTTGAATAAGTTTTTGACAGTCTTCCCAAATAGTTATGTCACACTTATGGATCATATAATCCGATAACAATCGAGTTTTCAACGATTTAATTTCAGATATATTCCTGCCTGTTACAACTACAATATAACCAGCTCTGGATAATCCAATTGACAATGCTTTGCCGAGACCCCTCCCTGCACCTGTAATGATCACTACTTTCTTTTTCATATCAAACTATTATAACCTATTTTTTGGCTGGTCGGGTGGGACTCGAACCCACAATCTTCCCGTTAACAGCGGGATGCAATACCCTTATGCTACCGACCAATCTTAGCAATTCGCTTAACTTTTATCAATTTGTAATTAACTTGTGACTTTTAAAAACAAAAAATCCCCTGTTAGGGGATCGTAAAACTTTGATAACAACAAAAAGTACCCCTAATGCCGAGGATAAAAATTATTATTGTTATTGCCAAATATTTTCATTATGCTTAATTTTAGCATGAATTGATTACATGTCAATCAAAATATCCCCTATTAAGTATTTAGATTTACTTAGGGTATTACATCTGCTATACTTTAGTATATATTATTTAAAACATTAAATCATGAAAGAAACGGTACTTATTCAAACCAGGGGTGTTAATCTTAAACTTAAGCAGGCTGCAGAAAAAGCTGCAACCAAGCAAGGTTTTAATTCTCTACAAGACGCCATTAGAGTATTTATTGCTCAACTGGCTTCCGGTAAAGTTGAAATAAGCATCAATTCCAATATCTGGTCCATCACTCCCGAAATGGAAAAAGAATATGACCAAGATTATCAATCCTATATAAAAAACCCGCAAAAACAAAAAAGTTTTACCTCCAGCAGAAAATTGATCAACGATCTCATTAATGAATAGAGTTAAACTGGATTATACAGTAAAATTCAAGCGGAATTTTAAAACCAGAATACTACCAAACCACTTAATTTTAGAATTATTCCATGATGCAATTGACCTTTTTTTGGAGAATCCTTTTAATCCTTATTTAAGGACTCATTTACTTAAAGGAAGTATGAAAAAATTTTATGCTTTTAGTATTAATGAAGATTACAGGGTAATCTTTAGGTTTCATAAAGACAAAGTACTTTTTTATGATATTGGTAAGCATTCACAGATTTACAAAAAATAAATTATTTATTTTATAAAGTTTCTTTTTTTAGCAACCTCTTTTTCCTGTGCCTTCTCCAAAGAAAATAAGTTATTATAAGTACCAGCAAAAGTAAAATCAGCTTCCAGGGGATAATCAAGAATTCGGCATTTTTTTCGATAATTTTAAATTCACCGTCGGGATTGACCTGAAAAAGTACTTTCACAGACACCTGATACTTACCCAGATAAAACTTGCTCAAATTTTCCGGGTGTAAGGTAAATTGCTGGGTACTTTCTCCATTTGACGGGTTTATTACTTCATCAAAACGGGCAAAGCCGTCATTCCAGCTTACAGTAAACTCCCGGTAGCTGCCCGATAGTACAGCAGCAGAATTCTCATTAAACGGCGCACTGAATAGGGATTTGGTGATATCCCCTTGGTGGATAAAGACGTCACCGCCCGGAATCAAATAAACATTGCCGTTATTACCCAAAGTAGTAACAATATTCACAGGCTGGAATTCAAAAATATTAAAAAAAGGAGTAATCCCCTGATAATCGGTCAATTTTAAATCAATTATATCCAGATTGCTGACAATATCACCGGGAACTGTTACCAGCAGCAAATATCCGATGCGGAAAGTCAGGCTTACCTGATTCTCGTCAAATCGTTCTTTAATATCTTTGGTGTCGCTTAATATTACCGCGGCATAATACGAGCCGAAATTGGCATCTTCGGGAACAGATATCGTGTAATTGATGGTAACTTTAGCTCCGCGGAAATCTAACGAAAATTCCTCCTTGTCCAAAGTGACCCAGTCCTCAAGCGTAGTGACATCCTTCGGGCGGCTGGGATCCAGCAGATGCGGGATGCCGGTTTTATTGTCGCTGGTAAAGTCGTTGATAAAAGGAAACAACTTGATTACCACTTCCGGATCGCTGAAATCGTGCCTGATGTCAAAGCTGGCGCTGGCTGTTTTGCCTCTTTCTATAAAATACTCCTCTTTAACAGGTGAAATGACCAGACCGTAAAAACCACCCATTTCAGGGGATTGTGCCTTTATCTGCTGCTGCATACCTGCCAGCAGCGCGAAAATTACTAAAAGCAGCGCTGAAAAAATAACTATTAACAACGCAAAGTTAAAGGTAAATCTTTTTTTCATTAAAATGTCGCAGTAACCGTATAGGT